>SXRF01000099.1 GCA_005792635.1 Rickettsiales bacterium | reverse complement strand
GATACTCATCCACAAGGATATACTTAAAACGACTAGCAAACTCGCGCAAAACCTCTGGAAACTGGGTAAAAAGCGTGAGCATGTGCAGAATCAAATCGCCAAAATCCACCGCGTTCAGGCTGCGAAGCCGCGCTTGATATAGCTTATAGACTTTGAGCGCGTGTCCACCCGCCTTCTGCGCGTCGTCGGCATTGGTTACTTTTTCAGGCGTGAGACCTTGGTCTTTCCAGCTTTGAATCACCGCCGAAAACAACTTGGGCGGCATTGATTTATCATCAATTTTCAGCTCGGCGAGGATGGCTTTGAGCAGGCGTAGTTGATCGTCAGTGTCCAGAATCGTGAAACTGCTGGTCAGCCCCAGCTTTTCCGCGTGGCGGCGCACAACTTTCGCGCCGATGGAGTGGAATGTCCCCTGCCAGAGCGACTGCGACGCGCCCGTAAGCTGGTTCACGCGCTCCGCCATTTCCTTGGCCGCTTTGTTGGTGAAGGTAACGGCGAGAATCTCCCCCGCATAAGCCAAGCGATTCTGCAAAATATAGGCTATGCGCGTGGTCAACACCCGCGTTTTTCCCGTACCCGCACCAGCCAGCACCAGCACCGCCCCCTGCGTCGCCTCCACCGCCGCCCGCTGCTGCGGGTTGAGTGCCGAGGTTATGGGGTTTTCGGTAGTATTTTCAATGATTTCCTGTATATTCATTATGCAAACGGCTCTATATTTGACTTATTTACTATTTTTAACTATACTGTCGCGCATACAAGCTTAAACGGCTGTTGTCCATATAGCAACTTGAAATGATTTATGACAAAAGACATTGCTAAAAATATTGATGAAAAAACTAGGACTGAGCATCTTGGTCGTTTTAGCGAAGAAGAACTGCGTACCTTACGCGAAAGCAAGGCTGTTGAGGAAATACGACAAAAAGAATATAAAACCAACAAACAATCTATGGGATGGTTGGCTTTGGCATTCGCAGGCTTGTTACCAGCTCATGTTCAGCAAATAAGAGAAGCAAAAAGTGTAAAAGATTATTTTTGGGGCGATGCAGAAACATTGAAAGATTATTTCAATTGGAACAATCGCGCAGAAGAAGTAAAGAGGAATTTTTCTAGACTTTTCAAAGGAAAATGGAACATTGCTGGCACTATTGCTATGGTTGTTGGCGGTGTAATGTTTGCAATAAATCGTAGTCGTGTCAACGCGCTGGATGAAGCAACTGATATAATCGCAAAAAACACCCTGATTGTGAACTCTGATGAACACAGGAAAGAAGCACCCTCAATCACCGAAGAACCTGAACAGGAGCATGGTGAAAAATGGCAGTCACGGCGCAAGGAAGAAAAAGAGCAAGTTGCCGATGAGGGGCGGGATCGCTAGTTTATGGCAAACTCAGCCATATCGGCAGCACTCCTGAAGCTTGCAAAGCATTAATCAGCGCGAAGGCAGGCATGGGCAGGAAGAAAATGAACGCATCCTGAATGGTGTGGCGGATGAATTTTGGCTTGCAATCCATCTGTTCTGGCTCATTCCACAGGCGAATATTTGGCAACCAGCGCGGCACTTCACGAGTGTATTTTTCATACGGCTCGCCAAATTTATGGGTAAGGAACGCCTCTTCCTTCGCCACCACCAGCGGGTAATATAGCACAAACACCGCCACCAGCGCGGCAAGCACGAGCAACATTCCCGATTGCAAGCCAATACCCACCACGGCGATGAACGAGAACACATAAAGTGGGTTACGCACCACCGAGAACACACCAACGCGCACCACCTCGTCATTCTTGCGCCCGCCGATAAACGCGGAAGCATATACCCGCCCGAATGCGCCGAAAATCACCAGCGCGTAGCCAAGCCACAGCATACATTCGCGTGGGAATTTCCCCGCGTCAAGCATCGGCTGGCTAACCAGCAATGCCGCCACCAACAATACGGCGAAAACGCGGCTGTGAAACTGGCGGGACTTTAGTAATTTTGGGTTGCTCATATTTTTCTTTCATAATTTTTATAACTGCTTAAGACTAATAGCAGCATTATCTATTTTGAAAAGCTGGTTTTTTTATGTTGGATCTTAGACTTATAACAATCCTACCGCCGCAACCTGTGCAGGGGGTGTCACAGCCGCAAATTGCGGGCAGTGATGCGAAACAGGCGGGGATTTCCACCTTGCAAATTGGTTCAATCCTCAGCGGGTTTATTATTAACCGCGACGCAAGCGGCAACCCGATACTTCGCACCGAAAGCGGCGACATAACCTTTGCCAGCAATTTTTTCCTGAAAATAGGCAGCGAAATCACCATCCGTATTGAACACACGGCGGGTCAGAACATCGCCCATATTTTAACCGTCAACGGCGAAGCACCCGAAATCGCCGCCGCCAAGTCCAGCTTCGCAGGCGAGCCAGAAATTCGGGTTAATGTCGGTGGCAGTGTCGGTGTTGGTGAAAAGAATACGCCCACCGCCAATATACAAGCGGTTATTATTTCACCAGCGAGCAACGCGAAAGGCGAAATAATTCTGCCGACGAGTTCTGTGCTTGCCCTAAAAGTAATCACCAGCGCACCGCCGCAGACTGCTACTCCTGCGCCGCAAGCTATATCGCAGGCGTCTCCGCAAACGACTATTCAACCAAACAACCAACCACCAACCACCAACGCCCAGCAACAACCACTTTCCGCGCCATTTTCAGCATACGAACGCGCCGCCACCGCAACGCCATATTACAGCGCGACACCGCAAGCAAATCCAACTATAAATGCACAAACACCTACACCCACACTCGCACCAGCTCAACCGCCACAAATCGGCGAACAGATAAGCGCAAAAATTATACGCATAGACCAAAATAACGGCGTAGTTGCACAGACTCCGCTTGGTATTGTGCTGCTTCCGCAAGGTATAAAACTTCCAGTTGGCAGCCAAATAACTTTTGAAATCGCGCAAATACAAACGCCAGAAACGCCGCATATAACCGAGCAAAACGCCGCGCCAATAGCGGCTGAAATTGCTGCACCAGCCACACCACTTACCCCCGCGACGCTTCCGCAATTAGCAAGGAGAGCGGGCGCACTTTCCAATATTTTCAGCTTGCTTGCAGGGCTGCCAAATGGCGAGGCGGCGGATTTTGTGAATAATGTAATCCCAAATATTTCCGCCCCTTCCCAAATACCGACACCAACACCGCCGCAGCCAACCAAAGAACAAAATATCCCCACAGCACTGTTGAATTTTGTTGTTGCCATGAAAAATGGTGATTTCCGCGAGTGGCTCGGGCGCGGCAATGCCCGCTGGCTGGAAAATAACGGACATGGCGAGCTGCTAAAACGCGCTGAAGGCGAGTTCATGATGCTTGCCCAGCAATGGACGAATCCGCCCGCCAGCCAGCAATGGCAATCGCTGTTTTTCCCCATCGCCGTGGACGGATTATTGCAACAAACAAGGCTATTCGTGAAGCGCGACCGCAAACAAGAAACGCGGGACGGAGTGCAAAAAACCGAGGAAGACACCCGTTTTGTGCTGGAGATGGATTTAAGTGCGCTCGGGCAAATGCAGATGGACGGCTTTGTGCGCCGCAATGACGCAAATGTCAATTTTGACCTCGTAATCCGCAGCCACGCAGCACTTACTAAAGAAATCCAAAATGATATTCTGGAGATTTATAATAGCGCGGGCGAGATAACTGGCTATAAAGGCAGCCTTAATTTCCAAACAGTTCATGATTTCCCCGTAAATCCGATGGAAGATATTATGGCAAGCCAGCATCAAGGAATTGTTGCATAGAAACGAATTTTATTATATATTACAACAACAAGGATAATTAACCGCATGACAAAAACTCTGGGTTTTACACTAATTGAACTCTCGATAGTCCTCGTGATTATCGGGTTGTTAGTGGGCGGAGTTTTGCTTGGTAACGATTTGATAAAAGCGGCGGAAATTCGCTCTACCATAAAGCAATCAGAAGATTTTCAAACAGCCATAAAAACATTTCAATTAAAATACAACTGCCTTCCCGGTGATTGCCGTGATGCTGCACAGTTTGGATTCCAAACGCGCACTGGTGCTTCTGGACATGGCGATGGGAATGGGTTTTATGAAAATTGCAACCCACTTACTGGCTGGTATTTGCAAGGCTGCGAAACTTTATTATTCTGGCGCGACCTCTCAGAAGCAAATCTAATCTCAGGTGGCTTTTCCAGTGCAACAGATGCTAATGACACTATTTCTTCTGCAAATCTTCCGCTATATTTTCCAACTTCCAAAGTTGGGAGTGGATATTTCATGGTCTGGAATTCAACAAATATAGTTGTCGCCAATATACGCCAGTACCAGAATTATATGTCTATCGTAAATGTAAATGGCTCAGTTGATATTAGCGGAATTACGCCACTGCCCAGCATGACCCCACATCAAGCAATGGCAATAGACACAAAAGTTGATGATGCTATGCCAGTATCGGGAAAAATACTCGGCGGTATAAATCAAGGTGCGGCTGGGCTTTTCCCTGGAACACCAGGCGGGGCAACTGACTGTGCCATTGACAATGCGACATATAACACTATCCCACCGTATGCCACCACTGTGATGTGCGTATTAAGTTTTCAGCTTTAGCATCAAGAAATTGTTGCATAACTATTCTGACTATGTGACATTTTTTTTCCCCTACCTCAATAATAATGAAAGGCGCGAAATGCTAGAG
>SXRF01000098.1 GCA_005792635.1 Rickettsiales bacterium | reverse complement strand
GCTCATCGCGCCGTCGCCGATAACCGCGATTACCTCGTTATTCTTCCCTGCCAAATCCCGCGCCACCGCCATGCCAAGAGCCGCCGAAATGCTGGTTGAGCTATGCCCAGCGCCGAACGGATCATATTCGCTTTCTGTGCGCTTGCAAAAGCCAGAAAGCCCGTCAGGCTTGCGTAGCGTGCGGATTTTATCGCGCCTGCCCGTGAGTATTTTATGCGGATAGGACTGATGCCCAACATCCCAAATCAACAAATCTTCTGGCGTATTAAAAACGCTGTGTAGTGCTACAGTCAGCTCCACAACGCCCAGCCCCGCGCCCAGATGCCCGCCTGTTTGCGCTACTGCGGAGACTGTTTCCGCCCGCAGCTCAGCGGCAAGCTGCACAAGCTGCGCGTCCGAAAATCCGCGCATATCCCGCGGGATTTTTACCGTATCAAGAAGTGGGGTATTGCTCACGATAATAGATTTCCTAATTGTCAGATTGAAAAATCTGTTTGCCACCAGAAACCACAACAGATCTCCCGTCTTCTAGCGTATATTTACCATCAGGAAGCGGCGTTTTTTTACCATCACTACCCACAGCAAAAACTCTCGCCCGATCAAAAGAAATTTCTTGCCCGCTACGCAGACGAACCACATCAGAATATGCACCACGCGAAGCTGGAGCGGGTTGTTGTGCATCAACATTATTGCCGCCAACAATCGGCGGATAATAGCTGTCAGTTTGCAGTGGTGCTGGCTTTGCTTGTGTTGTTGTCGCTTGCGTTCCCGCTGTGTTGCTGGGAACTAAAACCTCGCTGCCGCCCTCATATAAATTCTCATCAGGCTTGGCAACGCTAGTATCCTTGGGCGCATCGGGAACGCCGCCTTGCTTTTCAATATAAAGATTGGTCGCTCGCTCCAACGGGTCTTTCCCATATTTTAGCTGTTCTTTTTGCAGTTCTTTGATTGGGTTTTTGCCGAACATGACAATCCCCACCACAAATAAAATCACCAGCAACATCACAAGACGCATCATAGCAAACCTCAGGAATTTATTTTACATGCGGTGAATTTTATATGTTATTATCACCAAAAGCAATAAAATATGGGTTCTCAAAGCCTTGCTTGCCATAAGTGAGTGGGTTGCCTTCCGTGGTTTCCACGCGCCCCCCTGCGGCTTGCAAAATCGCGTGTCCCGCTGCGGTGTCCCACTCCATGGTGCGCCCAAAACGCGGGTAAATATCCGCTGCACCTTCTGCGACCATGCAGAATTTAACCGAACTTGAACCACTAACCAACTCTTTGATATGCAGTTTTTCCAGATATTCATTGGTTTGTTTTGATGGATGCGAGCGACTGCGAACCACGGAAATCCCATCGCTTGGCGGCTGGCGAACCGCGATTTTCTGCGCCACACCACCAGCAATTTTTTTATACGCCCCCTGCCCAACCATACCGTAATATAAAATCTCCTGCGGCGGGCAGTATATAACGCCAAACACAGGTTTTCCGCCCTCTATCAGCCCGATATTTACCGTAAATTCTGGCTCACCACGGACAAAACTGCGCGTGCCGTCCAGCGGGTCAACAAGGAAAAACATATCGTGCAGATGGCTGCCCTGCTCCTCGTCCTCCTCCGCGATTATGGGGATTTCTGGCGCAAGTCGCTGTAAATGCTCGGTGATATATTTATTAGCGGCAACATCCGCCTCGGTCACTGGGCTGTTATCCGACTTTTTACTATGCGAAAAACCATCATTAAAATAGCCCATAATCAGCTTTCCCGCCTCCACAGCAATGTCACACGAAGCAGCTAGGTATTTTTCGGAGTTTGTCATTTTTACTTCCTTGTTATCCTGTGGGTGGCAAAGCCACAGCACAGGATCTCATATTGTTTTTATAGATCCTGCGCAGTCGCTACGCGTCTCGCAGGATGACAGAGCTATTCACCGCAATACGACTAAATCTATCCCTACGAGTAAAGGCGGCGAGTGGGTCGGCAGTGTTCAAAATTTCGCCCTCGCCAGAGTGTTTATTGCCGCCAAAACCCATGCCGAAGGCGGGCGTACCCGTTCCTTTCGGCGAGTTGATAAGGCTGTGACCCGCCAGATTTTCCCGCGCGAAAATTTCTGCTTCCTGTGCGTTTTGTGTATATATTCCGCCAACCAGCCCAGCATTTTCTGGCGCGTTTAGCATGTCAATTGCCTCCGCAAAATCATCATAAGGCGCGATATAAAGCAACGGCGCGAAGGTTTCCGTGTACATAATTTCTGTTTGCGCGGGCATCAAAGCCAGTGCTGGCTCAACAAAGAAAACATTATGCGCCTCATGCACCAGCAACCGCGCACCGAAGCGAATTTCGCCTCCTTCGCGCTGCGCTTGTTGCTTTGCTGATTCAAAGCGGCGGAAGGCATCAGCGTCAATCAGTGCCGCGTAGCCATAGTCATTAGAAACACCAGAAAGCGGATTTACAATCGCACCACTGGCAATAAAATTCTCAATTCTTTGCTTAAATAGCAACGCCACTTCGTCATAAATCTTGCGCTGGACAATCAGGCGGCGGGTGTTGGTGCAGCGTTGCCCAGAAGTGGCGAGAAAAGACCACATAATCGCGCCCACCGACCATTCCAAATGTTCTGGCGTAATTTTTTCGGAAATAATCACGCCGTTATTGCCGCCCAGCTCCAGAATGGGCGGAATTTCATTATTACTTTTCTGCGCGAGAATTTCTTTTATTCCTTGCCCCATCGCCACGCTGCCCGTGGCACTTATCATATCCACCTGTTCGTGGTTTGCTAGTCGCTGCCCAATATCGCGCCCACCAATTATAATTTGCAACAAATCAGCAAATTCGCCAGCTATTTCGTCAAAAATTTCCTTGGCGGCAATGGCAACCAGCGGCGTTTTTTCTGATGGTTTCCAAATAACCGCATTGCCCGCCAGTATGGCTGGCGCGAGTGTCCAATGGGCAACGGCAATCGGAAAATTAAACGAAGTAATCAGCCCGACAACGCCGACTGGCGGGCGTTCTTTCACCCGTTTCATACCGCCAAAATCAGGCAGCGTCGCGTCCGTAATAGTTTGTTTGATGATATTCGCCGCGCCGTCCACCTCGCCCGCCGCTTCCTTCCCAGTTTTCCCAGCGTCATATAGCACCAGCTCAATCAGCTTTTCGCGGTTGGCTTTCAGCGCATCGCTATAATCAGCCAGCAGTTTTTCGCGGGCAACGCGAGGCAAAAGCGCAAACCTAGCCTGCGCCGCCATTGCACTAGCGATTTTATACGCCAATGTCTGCCCATTATCCATATTAAGGCTGGCAATCAACGCACCATCACAGGGAGAAAAAACTTTTAGCATTTTTTGCATCCTTCTTAAACTAAGATAGTTGCTTGCCTTGCCACTAAAGACTAACGACTAAAAACCTCAAACTACTCACCACCCACCCATGTCTTGCGGTTGAAGTTATGCTCAGCTTCCACGATGCGAACAGTGCCAGTTTTTGAGCGCATAACGATGGAATGCGTCATCGCACCGCCAGCAAAACGGCGCACACCACGCAGCATCGAACCATTGGTAACGCCCGTCGCCGCGAACATAACATCGCCGCGAGCAAGGTCTTCCAGCATATATTTGCGGTTTAGATCCTCAATTCCCATGCGCTTTGCGCGTTCGCGTTCTTCGTCCTCGGAAAACAGCAGCCGCCCTTGCATTTGCCCGCCAATTGAACGCAGAGCCGCCGCCGCCAAAACGCCCTCTGGTGCGCCGCCAATCCCCATATACATGTCAACGCCAGTATCAGAGCGCGAAGTGGCAATCACCGCCGCCACATCACCATCGGAAATAAGCTGAATCCGCGCACCCGCCTCGCGTACTTTTGCGATTTTTTCCTTATGGCGGTCGCGGTCAAGAATTACCACCACCAAATCCGCGACTTCGCATTTTTTAGCTTTGGCAAGGTTTTTCAAATTCTGCGCTGGCGTGTTGTCCAAATCAATAACCCCCTCTGGCAAGCCGCCACCCACCGCGATTTTATCCATATAAACATCAGGCGCGTGCAGGAAGCCGCCCTTTTCCGCCATGGCGATAACCGTTAGCGAATTCGCACCAGCATTAGCACAAATTGTCGTGCCTTCCAGCGGGTCAAGGGCAATGTCAATTTTAACGCCAGTGCCTGACGCGCTGCCAACTTTTTCGCCAATATAAAGCATAGGAGCTTTGTCGCGCTCACCCTCGCCAATCACGATTGTGCCGTCAATAGAAAGCCCGTTGAGTGCCTCACGCATAGCGTTCACCGCTGCGCGATCCGCCTCTTTTTCCTGCCCGCGCCCAACCCATGCAAAACTAGCCAGAGCCGCCGCCTCCGTAACCCGCACCGCCTCTAGCGCGAAGTTTCTATCCATCCAAAAATTTTCTTTTGCAGCATCCATTTTTCTAGTTCTCCATTCAGATTGTTTTTAATTTAGGTGAGCTAGTGTGTAATGCAGTTTTTATATAAATTCAAAGAATTATTATTTGGCATGATAAGCTTGACATTTATAGTGCGATATACTATATAAACATTCGTGATGCTGCACTGCAAAATATTATAATCAACTTCAGCAAAAATGACATGGAGAAGTAATATGCCACAACCAGTAAAAAAATCATCTAATCAACCAGCGGCGAAGCTTGCGTCGTCTATTGCCAATAAGGCAACTAAAGAGGCGTTTTCTGCGGTTGAGTCCACCCGTAACTCGGCGGAAAGTGTCGTAAAAATCGGCAGTGCCGCTGTAAAAGAATTTATCGCCACTGGCGCAACCGAAGCCCAAAAAGCACAAGAAAAAGCTTTTGCGATTGGTCGTGAAGGCGCGGAAAAACTTTCCAAATCAGCGGATGTTATCAGCAAATCATTGTATGAAGCGGTTGGTGTTTCGCGTGATAATGTTGAGGCACTTGTTGAGTGCGGAAATTTGACTGCGGCTCTTGCTAAGGACATAAGCAGCGAAATTTTTGAATATGCGAATAAATCTTTTTCTGACAACATCGAAATCTCTAAGGATGTTTTCGCTTGCCGCACCATCAATGACATGGTCGAGCTGCAAAGCAAAATCGTAAAAAGCGCGTTTGATAGCTTCTTCAGCGAGTCCAGCAAAATCACTGGTATGCTCTTTGAATATAGCAGTGAAGCCCTTGAGCCAATCAATGAACGCTTTGCGGAAGCAACTGATAAACTTAGCAAAACCATTTCTTCGGTGGCTTAGATAATATCCGTTAGCACCCAAAGCACTTCAAACTAGAATGGACGAAAATTGAAAATTCTCTTTCTTGGTGATGTGGTTGGGCGCAGCGGACGGGACGCGGTGATAAAAAATCTGCCAAAGCTTCGGCGCGAAATGTCGCTTGATGCGGTGATTGTCAACGGCGACAACGCTGCTGGTGGCTTTGGCATAAACCCGCAGATTGCCAAGGATTTTTTTGCCTGTGGTGCGGATGTTATAACGGGCGGCGACCATATTTGGGATCAAAAGGAAACCAAACCATATTTGGCGCAGGAAAATCGCTTGCTGCGTCCTGAAAATTTTCCACTTAAAACCGTTGGCAATGGACATTTTTTGCTATCGCTAGCAGACGGGCGCAAACTCCTTGTTTTGCACCTGCTTGGGCAGGTTTTCCACAAGGAACATACACGCTGCCCCTTCCTCACCGCTGATGAAATTCTGGCGCAATATCGCTTGTGTGCTAATACCTCGATACTCGTGGATTTCCACGCCGAAGCGACGAGCGAAAAAACGGCAATGGGTAAATATCTGGACGGGCGGGTGAGCGTGATGGTGGGTAGCCACACCCATATTCCGACAGCCGATGCGCGGATTTTGCCGAAGGGAACAGCCTATCAAACCGACGCGGGAATGTGCGGGGATTATGATTCGGTGATCGGTTTTGACGCAAAATCACCGCTGGAACGCTTCCTCACCAAAATCAGCAAAGCCAAGCTGGAAGCCGCAACAGGCGCAGCATCCCTATATGGGCTATATGCCGAAACTGACGACAAAACAGGGCTGGCGACTGAGTGTCGTCCATTTGTTTTGCCGAAGGAATAATTGTCCGCCTTGGTAATTTGCTTTGTAGGAAAGAGCGATGTAAATGCCCCTTGAGTTTTAAGTTTTAGTGATATATAGCTTGGCTTATGAATACAAAAAAGCAGCGAAAACTATCAGAAGCAATATGCTTAAGAACGCATTAACCAACATTTACCCCCCCCCTCAATTTCTGGTTGCAATAATATGCCGTGCAACCGCAGAGAATCAGGCTTCACCCTAGTCGAACTTTCCATCGTCATCGTTATAGTTGGGCTGTTGGTCGGTGGAATTTTGATAGGCAAGGATATGATAAGATCGGCTGAAGTTCGCAGCGTTATCAAAGATATTGAAACCTACAGAACCGCTGTTTATACTTTCAAAAATAAATATAATTGCTTACCAGGCGATTGCCCAAACGCCACCAGTTATTTTGGAGCGCAAGATCCTGTTCCTGCCACTTGTCAAATCACTGCTAGCACTGGAAATCTAACTTGTGACGGTGACGGTAATGGAACTGTATCTAATACTTCAGTTGCTGGGTCTGAATATGAAATGTTTAGATTTTGGCAGCATTTGGCAATTGCTGAATTGATTAAAGGACAATACACTGGGGTAAGTGGTTCTCTCGGAGCAAACCAACATCTCCTTGGTGTGAATGCGCCAACTGCTGCAATTCCTAACTCAGGATTTTCATTTTTTTATCGTGTATGTTTTGGTTGTGCTGCCACCACATTGTATAACAACAACTATGGAAACGCGTTTTTATACTCAGCGCAGGGTGCTGTGCCGAGCAATGCTACTCCAAGTGGAGATGTTTTTACACCTGCGGAGGCTATGGCAGTTGATCAAAAAATTGATGATGGAAGACCTGGAAAAGGGTTGGTTATTGCCAGAGGTAGATCCGCATGTACAACTTCTGTCAACGCATCAGATTATGAAGGCGACTACAAGACCAGCGTATCAACCATAGTTTGTGCGCTTTTTATAAAAACAGGGCTCTAAAAAGGGGCATAATTGATAACTAAATTCTTATCTCGGAGCATCAATCACCAGCACCTCCGAATCGCTTAGCGCGGTGATGCTGAATTCGCTTTCGCCAGTTATTTCCGCGCCATCGCCTTTTTTAAGCACTTCGCCACCGATGCTGATTTCGCCTGCTGAGACCAAAATATAAGCCTGATGTTTTATGGCTTGGGAAATGCTCGCGCCTTTTTCCATTCTTCCGCCATAAATCGCCGCATCTTGATGGATAAACAGCGCGTCGCCACCCGCGTGAGCAGCCTGTCCAGAAACCAGCACCGCTAATTTGGAAGCAACAGGAGCTTTAGGAAATTCCTTAGCCTTCCAGCGCGGATGCACATTTTGTTCATTCGGGGTTATCCATATTTGATAAAGTTCAGTATCTATGTTTTCTGCGTTGAATTCCGAGTGAAAAACGCCTGTTCCCGCGCTCATCACCTGCACATCTCCCGCCTTGGTGCGCCCTTCATTATTCAGGCTATCTTTATGCGAAATCGCACCTTTTTTCACATAAGTTATTATTTCCATATTCTCATGCGGATGCGTGCCAAAGCCCTGCCCTGCCTCAATCCTATCGTCATTTATCACCCGCAATGCGCCAAAATTCATGCGCTCTTTATTGCGATAGCCAGCGAAACTAAAATGATGCCGCGCCTCCAACCAACCATGATTGGCATAGCCAAGCTGCTCATAAGGATAGATTTTTATCATTTTATTGCTCCTTGTTTAATGAGCTTGCTTCTATAGTCAAACTAATTTGCTTTTATACAAGGAAGGCTAGGCGAAGTGTACGCTTTAGTACATGAGCCGACGCCTGACGCTGTAGAAAAGTAAAGTAGGAAGACTATACACTAAAACCGCTTGTAATTCTATGATTTTCCACTAGCCTATCGCAATAATTATTTAGCGATGGGGCGTATGCGTTTTTTATATTTTATTCCAATGTTGTCGGTGCTTTCTGCTTGCGAGCTAAATGGCGGGGCGATGCCGATTGACGGGCAGAAACTGCTCTCCAGCTTTGCTGGACCAAAGATTGAAACCTTGCAAGACAGCCAAAAACAAGCGGCATTAGACGCGGAAAAAAAGGGCAATTTCGCACTCGCAGCCCAAATTTACCAACAAATGTTGGAAAAAGACGATAAAAACAACGATACTATCCTTGCGCTAGGCGACGCTGTCCGTCGCAACGGTGAATATGACAAAGCCATTAGCGTGTATGATAATTTGCTGGCTAAAGACTCGGGCAACCTCGCGGCGAAAGAAGGAAAAGCCTTGGCTTTGCTTTCAAAAGGTGATTTTGAAACACCAACCAACTTGTTCGAAGAAGTGCTGAAATCCGACGGCAAGCGTTGGAAATCGCTTAACGGAATCGGCATTTTGTTCGTGACTCGCGGTCTGTATCCTGAGTCACAGAAATATTTCGAACAAGCTCTGAAATATAGCCCAAACAATGTTTCTCTGCTCAATAATCTTGGTCTGTCGCAAGCTTTGAACAAGGATTTTGATAAGTCAATCTTGAGCCTTTCCAAAGCCTCAGCGCAAGCCAGCAATGGCAGTTTAGAGCGCAAACGGGTGGATCTCAACCTCGCTTTGGTTTATGCAACTGCTGGCAAGCTGGACGATGCTCAGAAAATCGCTGAGGGATATTTAAGCGGGCCACAACTTGACAATAATCTTGGGCTATACGCCCATTTGGCAAAGGATGACCAACTCGCCAAATCATATTTGAATATGGCACTCACCGATAGCAAAATCTATTATGAAAAAGCTTGGGAAAATCTTGAGTCTTTGAATGCTAGCTCTTCTAATTCAGCCACTTCTGATGCTAAAAATACACAGAAACCAACAACAGGAAGCTTGGTAAAACCAGAAGAAAAACCAACGGAAAAGCCAGCGGCGAAATCCACATCCAAAAAGAGCAAAAAATAGGTTATACCTGTTAGTCCACGCTCGCCCGCACCAAAGCCGCGCATATAAAACACGAGGCGGGGATGCTGGCACATAATATCCCAGCAAGAAACAACCCGCTACCACTTCCGCCCGTCGCCGCAAAAATCAGCACAGGTATATAAAGCGGCATAACGATTAAAGCTTGTAATAGCCCACCGCGCTTGCTGCCCAAAGTCAGAGCTGCACTCATCGCGCCAAAGGCAACCATGCTCGGCGCGGCAAGCAACAGCGTCGACATCGCGCTTGTGGTTTGCGCTGGAGACATCCCCGACATCAGCGCAAGCAATGGTGAAATGGCAATAATTGGCAATATATGCGAAAAAAACTGCCCACAAATTTTGGCAAATATTATTAGCTCTAACAAGGTCGGTTGCAGCAAAAACTGCTCCAATGAACCGTCCTCATAATCGCGTTCAAACAGCAATGGCAGAGTAGTTATAATAGCCAGCAGCAAGCTTACGCACATGGTCGCCGCGCCGTATTGCTCCATCGTCCCCGCACCAAGCGCAAAGGTCAGCAGCGTCATCACGATAATATAAAACGCACAAGCCCCAAGCGCACCGCCGCCCTTGCGAAACGATAAGCGGATGGATTGAAAAAGCACGAGGTAAAACATACAGCCAACATTCCCAGAAATATTTAATTGCGCAAGACTAGACTAAAAGCGTGTCTCGCGTCAAATATTAAGGATATTAAAGGATACTAAGATTGTTGACAATCACCGCAAGCTCTGGCAATGCTGCCCCCTGATTGATAAAGTCAAGGACAGGTGGCCGAGTGGTCTAAGGCGCACGCCTGG
>SXRF01000097.1 GCA_005792635.1 Rickettsiales bacterium | reverse complement strand
TAGGGAGGGGGGTGCTAACAACGGACTGAGTTCTGAATTATTACCCCCCACCCCGCCCTCCCCCGCAAGGGTGGAGGGAGAAGAAAGCAAGAAGCAAGCTTCGAGCTATCCAACCCAAAAACTTGAAGTTGCTGTGGTGCTGGCGGATGATGCTTTTGTGCAGCAATTAAATAAGGATTATCGCGGTAAAAACGCGCCAACCAATGTATTGTCATTCCCAAATGATGAGCAGACTGGCGAACTCGGCGACATCATTCTGGCACTGGAGACCATCGAGCGCGAGGCGACAGCGCAAGGGAAAAAATTTCGCGACCACGCCGCGCATTTGCTGGTGCATGGCTTTTTGCACTTGCTTGGCTATGACCATATAAAGGATGCAGAGGCGGAAGTTATGGAGAAAAAAGAAATAAAAATACTACAGAAGCTAGCTATTGCTAATCCGTACTTGTAAAAACATTTGGAATTATGTTATGGATTATTGGCGAATAACAACTTAAAAACAGAATATGGGCGACCCTGAAACTAGTAATAATAAGCCACCCGCAACTCTGGATGGCAGAAAAACCGAGAAAACCTCGCTGCTTTACGCGTTGCGTTGCTGGCTTCGGCACGCGCTCGGCACTCGTCATGATGGCTCGCTGAAAGAGGCTCTGGAAGAAATTATTGACGAGCATGACGGCGATGCCAGCGACCGCCTTGAGCCAGAAGAGCGCGTCATGCTGCATAATGTGCTTAGTTTTGGCGAAACCAAAGTCAGTGAGATTATGATTCCGCGCACGGATATATCCGCTGTGGGTGCGGATATTTCGCTCACCGAGCTAAAGGCGCATATCCTTGAACAACAACACACGCGCATCCCTGTTTATGATGAAACGCTGGATCAGGTCTTAGGTTTTTTGCATGTAAAAGATTTACTGCCCATGTTTGGCGGCGAGCAGGAATTCAACATCCGCACCGTTCTGCGCGAGGTGTTGTTCGTTCCGCCGTCTATGCGGATTATTGATTTGCTGGTAAAAATGCGCCATGCGGGCAGCCATCTGGCGATTGTGGTTGATGAATATGGCGGAACGGATGGTCTGGTTACTATGGAAGATTTGTTCGAGGAAATCGTTGGCGATATTCAAGATGAGCATGACGAGGACGAAGAACAAGAAGATAAAATCACCAGCATTGCTGAGGGAATTTTTGAAGTTAACGCCCGCATCCGCATCGAAAAACTGGAAAAAGAGCTGGGGCTGAATTTAGTTACCGAGGAAAATGACGACGAGTTCGATACACTCGGCGGGCTTATTTTCTTCCAGCTTGGGCGCGTACCTGTGAAGGGAGAAATAATCCCGCATGTTTCGGGGCTGCGCTTCCATATCATCGAAGCCGACCCACGCCGCATTAAAAAAGTGCGGATTGTCACTGCTGGGGTGTCGTGAAACCACTTTCAGGTTGGCGGCGAAATTCTCTCGCCTTTGCGCTGGGCATCTGCGCCACGCTGACGCTTGCGCCGTTTTATATTTTTCCGCTGATTATACCCGCTTATGGCGGATTGTTTTTATTGCTTAGCGGCGCGAACAGTAAAAAACGGGCATTTTCCGATGGCTGGTGGTGGGGATGGGGCTTTTATATCAGCGGTCTATATTGGTTTTGCGTGGCACTTCTAACTGACCCAGAAAAATTCGGCTGGGCGATTCCTTTTTGTTTATTCGGGCTGAATGCTATAATCGCCTTATACCCTGCCCTTGCCTGTTTGTTGTTTTTATTGCTTACAAATCAACAACCAACAACCAACAATCACACAAAATGCCTCGCCTTCGCATCTATCTGGCTTTTGGTTGAATATGCCCGCGGGCATTTATTTACAGGTTTTCCTTGGAATTTGGCGGGTTACAGCTTTGGCTTTAGCGATATATCATTACAGTCCGCCTCGCTACTTGGTGCTTATGGGCTAACATTTTTCACTGTGTTGCTTGGTGCGAGTGCAGTGCTTATTCGAACAAATCGTATTTTTGCGGTTGGCGTATGGTCGCTTTTCGCCATCTCATTACTCTGGGGCTGGTGGCGGCTGGATAATGCGACGGAAGGCGAGCCAACAGGCGCGGTTTTGCGCGTAGTACAGGCTAATGTATCAGTGCCGCATAATTGGAATCCGCAATTACAGCAAAAAGAATTGGAAGATTATGTAAATCTCACCCAATCTGCGGGGCTGGATAAGGTTACGCATGTCATTTGGCCAGAAACCGCCACTCCTTATGCTCTGCGTTCTGGCTCTCCTTTGGCGCGGGATTTGGGGGCAATGCTGCCCGCTGGCGTGAAGCTCATCACTGGCGCACTGCGAATAGAGGGCAAAGGTCGTGACTTCCAGATTTATAATAGCGTGGTGATGCTGGATAATAACGGAGAAATAATCGGCAGCTATGACAAGCATGCCCTCGTTCCCTTTGGCGAGTTTATGCCGCTGCGCTATCTTATTCCTAAATCGCTAAAACTTCCCGTGGGTGACAAGGATTTTTCGGCGGGTATTGGTACGCAGACACTAGAATGGCTTGGTTTGCCGCCCGTTAGCCCGCTGATATGCTACGAAAGCATTTTTCCTGAATATGCGGCGGACGCTGCCAACCGCCCAGCGTGGCTGCTGAATGTTACTAATGATGTGTGGTTTGGCATGAGTAGTGGCCCTTATCAGCATTTTCAAATGGCGCGGATGCGAGCTGTGGAGCAAGGTTTGCCACTGGTTCGCGCCGCAAACACAGGAATTTCCGCTTATATAAATGAATATGGAATTGTGAAAAGTTCAATAAAATTAGGAGAAAAAGATATTTTTAATTTTTTGTTGCATAAATCTCAACTAAATGGTACAATTCACACAAGATATAATAATATGATTATACTATTGTTAATATGTATTGGTATTATTTATCAAATTTTTTGCAAAAAGTTAACTAAAAATTAGTTATTTCGCTTGCAAGTTGTGTTTGTTATGATATGAATGTTGACCTAAGTCCCATAAGAAATCATAATAATTATTTGACAACCAATATTGTGAAAAATGAGTTAAAAACTATGACAAAACAAGATATAGATAGCTTCGTTGGCAAACGCTTAAAACAACGCCGCACCATGATGGGGCTAAGTCAGGATGCTGTGGCGAAAGCCGTTGGTATAACTTTTCAACAAGTGCAGAAATACGAAAAAGGCAGCAACGCGATGAACGCTAGCCGTTTGTATGAATTCGCCCGTTTCATGCATGTTCCCGTTGCTTATTTTTTTGATGGCGCAGAGCAAACTGTTTTGCCATCAGTAACCTCAGAAACCACTGGTTTTGCGGAATCTCCTGCCGCAGTTTTTGATTATAGCGGCGCGATGCCAGCAGTTTCCGCGGCTTCTGACCGTGAATCGCTGGAAGTTATGAAATCATTCAACCGTATAAAAGGCGGCATTATTCGCAAACGCATCGCCGATTTGCTACGCGCCATTGCTGATAATAAGGTGCTGATTGACTAGGTTCTACCCATAAATTCTACTATAGCTTGCTGCAAATGGCAGTTTCCTGCGCTTCCGTTGCTCATGTACTTAGTGTACACTCCGCTACGGTTCTCGGAAAACTACCATTCTCGCTACGCTCTAGCGAATTTCTGAGCAGAACCTAGGCTCTGCCTAAAGCAAATGCCCTTTGTCGGCTTTTGCCTTTAGATACGCTTGGTTATGTTCGTGCGCCTGCGCCACTAGCGGGATAACCTCCGCGATATTTACTCCATATTTTGCCAGCTCCGCAGCTTTATGCGGATTGTTGGAAAGCAGGCGGATTTTACTGATGCCAAGCGCGTCCAGCATTTTCGCCGCAATACTAAAGTCGCGCTCATCCGCCTCAAAACCCAGCGCATGGTTTGCCGTATAGGTATCCATCCCCTGCTCTTGCAAGCCATAAGCACGGATTTTATTGCTAATGCCAATTCCACGCCCTTCTTGATTGAGGTATAAAAGCACTCCATAACCAGCGGATTTTATAGCATCAAGCGCGAGCCTCAGTTGGTCGCCACAATCACAGCGCAAACTGCCCAGCAAATCGCCCGTAACGCAGGATGAATGAACGCGCACTAGTGGGATTTTATCTTTATTTTCTGGCATTCCAATGACTAGCGCGAGATGAACCGCCTCATCACCCAATGCACGAAAACTCACAATCTTGCTATCCTCCGCGCCATCTATCGGCAGGTTAGCCCGTGCCGTTTCAATCAGCTCTGGCGCGGCGGTCATCGCTTGCTCTAATTCATCTTGACTGAACACCGCCCAACCAGAAGTTGCTGCACTATCAGGAATAATCGCCAACAACGGCAATAATCCCGCCCGCTTGGCAAGGTTAATCGCCGTTTGGTTATCGCTAAGCGCATCATCAGAAAAGCTATTTTCTCGCAAAAATTCAATAGGATACAGGCACACGCGCTCGCCACCTGCCCGCAGCAATACAATCCCCTCACCTCGTCGCAGAGAAGCAACCGAATTAGCTAGTAAATCCGCCATTTTTTCACTATCTTTATTTTTATTCATGTTTTATATCTAAGCCTATATGAATACTCCGTCAACCATCCTTATTATCAGCAACAATAGTGATTTTAGTGAATCACTGGTGGATTTGCTCGCGCAGGAATTTTCAGCCAACTGCAAAATTGCAAATAGCGAGGATAAATTGCCGCAAGAATGCAGTCTCATCATCTCCGACCAACCTCTTAAAGCGCAATATTCTTGCCCTGTTATTATTGTGAAACTGCCCGTTCGGATGCGTGATTTATTTGCCGAAATTTCCGCCGCATTAAAAGCCTCTGACCTTATTGAAATCGGAGCTGATTTTACACTTTCTTTGCAAAATAAAATCTTGCATGGGCGCGGTGATGCGCTAATTGATCTAACCGATAAAGAAACTCAGCTTTTGCAATCACTAGCTGATGCTGGAGCTGGTGGAATTTCTCGGGAAGATTTGCTGAAAGAGGTGTGGAAAATTGATACCGCAATCGACACCCACACTCTGGAAACCCATATTTACCGATTGCGAAAAAAAATCCGCGATGCGTTTTCTGTGGAACTAATAAAAGCCGCTAGCGGCGGATATGGGTTATAGATATGCCAATCGCGCTGAATGACCAACAAATGTTCGAATTGATGCAGCACTCGCCGATGCTTGATGCGGTGGAAAATCATTTATCCCCCCTCCTCCGCCACGCTCTGGTTGATGCGCAGCAACGAACGGGCGCAGCTTATGCCGCTGGCGTTTGGACAAATGAAAAAGGCGAAGAAAGAACCACAACCGCCACCATAGCCCCGCCAACTACGGAAGAAATGAAAGAAATTTTAGGGCAAGTCTATCTACAGCTAGACGAAAGAAAAAAATCCGTGCGCGAGCTGATGGATAAAATGCACCTAACCCCATCATATTTGCGGAAAAATTGGCTGGAAAAAGTAGCAGATACTGTGCAAGAATGGTTTCGGTAATTTTTTTACCTATGAGCCGCACCTCTTTCTGGCAAATCCAGACCCAAATCTGTGATTTTTTGTTTCATTGCAGATACTATTTTATCCATAAACTCTGCTTGGTTTATATCGCCCTCAACCCTGCCATCATGAACACACAGACCTTTTGAATTTGTCTGTACTGATTGCACTATTTTACTAATACTTGACTGAAGAGACAATATTGGGTCTTCTATGGATATTCCACCACCCCGTGCAGCAAGTAAAATCCTAGGCAAACTACTACATAAATCATAAATCATATCTTCGCAATCGGTAGTTATATCTCTTTCTTTGCTCCCTTGCTTATTCGGTATTTTTAATTCATCATAAACAACCTCTTCTCCTGCCATTCTCATTTGTTTGATTACTGCATTATACCGCTGTTCATCTTGCGCGCCCGTAACCATTTCTACATGAGATCGCTCTTCAGCCCCCCCATTTCTTCCTTCTATAACGCGCTTGTATTTCTCTAATTTTCTGTGGTTATCAATTACTTTTGACATATATTTCTCCAAATGTATTTAATGAATAAAATCAGTATCAACATCCTATCTTGTTACTCGCTAAAAGAAAAGTTAAGGTTTTGTGACAATCATTTAACTTATCAGCCAAAAAGACAGGCTATCCACCTAACCACTTGTTTTATAATTTGTTTGATGTTATGGATGCCGCCATTGGTCGGCATTTCGGCAAAGGGGATTAAATGACAGAAAAAACAGAAATAATCGGGCTAATGCTGCCTGAGCTAAAGGAAAAGCTGGTGGAAATTGGCGTGGAGGCTTTTCGCGCCAAGCAGATTTGGAACGCGGTTTATGTGAAGGGCGCGAGCGATTTTACGCAAATCCCCACCATCGCCAAGAAACATCACGCGCTGCTCGCCGAGCATTTCACGCTCACCCGCCCGAAAATCGCCCGCGCCCTCACCTCCACCGATGGCACGCGCAAATGGCTGTTGGAAATGGCGGATGGCAATAAAATTGAGAGTGTATTTATCCCCGAATCCGACCGCGGTGCGCTTTGCGTTTCCTCGCAGGTTGGCTGCACGCTTTCATGCAGCTTTTGCCACACGGGAACGATGCCGCTGGTTCGCAACCTCACCCCCGCCGATATAATCGGGCAGGTGTTAATCGCCCGCGATGGTCTTAATGAATGGGACAATGGCACGATTAGCTTACGCGAAAACCGCCTGTTCACCAACATCGAGATGATGGGCATGGGCGAGCCGTTATATAATTATGACAATGTCGCCCGCGCCCTCAAAATAATCATGGACGGTGAGGGAATCGCCATTTCCAAACGGCGGATTACGCTTTCCACCTCGGGAGTTGTGCCGATGATTGAAAAATGCGGCGAGGAATTGGGCGTAAATCTCGCCATTTCACTTCATGCGGTGCGCGATGATTTGCGTAATGAACTAGTGCCGATTAACAAAAAATATCCCATCGCGCAATTGCTCAAAGCTTGCCGTGAATACCCCGCAGCCAACAACGCACGGCGAATTACCTTTGAATATGTGATGCTAAAAGGTGTGAACGACACCGACGCGGACGCGCGGGAGCTGGTGCGCCTGCTCAAAGGCATCCACGCCAAGGTGAATTTGATACCATTTAACCCGTGGCCGAATTCGCCTTATGAATGTTCCAGCAAAAACCGCCAGCACGCCTTTGCCGAAATCGTGAATGCGGCGGGCTATTCCGCACCCATCCGCGCCACCCGCGGGCAGGATATTTTTGCCGCTTGCGGACAGCTAAAATCCGACAGCGAGCGTAAAAAAGGCGAAAAGGTAGCATTATAGAACATGAATTTGACCCATAAAAACATAGAACTATTTTGCTGGCGGGTGTTGCCTGCTGGGGTTAGTGTGTTTTTATTTATTTTATGCGTTATTCCCAAGCATCTTTGGGGGCTTAATATGGTTATGCCGCTGCTGCCGCTCGCCGCGATTTTTTATTGGGGGCGGGTGCAGAACCCAGAAATGTCATATTGGTTTGCCTGTTTAATCGGCTTGCTTACCGACGCTCTAAGCGGCGCGCCTCTTGGGCTTTCATCACTCCTCTATCTGTTGTTTTTATTCACACTACACACCCAAAGTAAATATCTGCAAAAAGAAGGGTTTGTGATGCAGTGGTTTTATTTTGCAGCATTGCTGGCGGGGATGGGGTTTTTGCAATGGCTGATTATGTCGTTGCTTGCCAGCAATCTTTACAATATTTTCCCCGCGCTCACACAATTTTTCCTCACCATTAGCATATATCCGCTACTACATAAATTTTTTGACACGCTAGAGCTAAAACGCCAAGATCGAAGATGGTGGCTGACGCATGTTTAGGGATGAATTGATTTTGAATTTCCCCATCCATTCGTCATTGCGAGGAGGCGCAGCCGACGCGGCAATCCAGCTTATTGATAGTTTCTGGATTGCTTCGCCTTCGGCTCGCAATGACGAAAACTGGTACTTATTAAATCAAATCACTATAGCAGCTAAGAAAATTGTGTTTTAATATACTCATCCCCCCAATTTGTAAAAATTGAGGGGATGCGGTGGCTATTGCCAATTTGTACATTAATTATAACCATATCAATCATGTTTTGTAAGCAAATAATAAATGTCCAAAGATAATGAAAAACAGAGAGTATTTTCGCGCCGTGCCATGATATTTGGTGGGTTGCAGTTGGCTGGGTTTTCGCTACTGGCGGGGCGGTTATATTATCTGCAATTTATCAACGCCGAAAAATATGCCACACTTTCGGAAAATAACCGCATCAAGCTGCAACTGGTTTCGCCAGCGCGGGGGAATATTCTGGACAGGAACGGCGTGCTGCTGGCGAGTAGCGATATTAATTACCGCCTATTTATTGATTACAGCACCCTCACCCAGCAATCGCTTAAAACCACGCTGGAAAATCTGAAAAAACTCATCGTTATTCCCGAAAAAAAGCTAAAAGCACTAGAAAAAGTGCGGGTTTCCACCGCCGCGATGCCAGACATGCTAAAAGACCATTTGTCGTGGGACGAGGTGTCGATGATTGAGCTACACACCATGGATCTGGCGGGTGCGAATGTTGATATTGGGCAAATTCGCTATTACCCGTTTCTGGATGAAATGGCGCATCTCATCGGCTATGTCGGCGCGGTGGCAGAGAGCGATTTATCCGAGGACGACCCGCCGCTACTGCGCCTGCCTGATTTCAAAATCGGCAAAAACGGCGTGGAGGAAATGCTGGAAGACCGTCTGCGCGGCGCGGCGGGTGTGCGCCAACTGGAGGTTAATGTTCACGGAATGCCTGTGCGCGAGGTGGGGAAAAAAGATAGCGTGGCGGGCGAGAATGTGCGCCTGACCATTGACAGCCGCTTGCAGCATTACGCGGCAACGCTCGTAAATGGGCAAAGTGCTGCGGTGGTGGTGATGGAGGTAGACACGGGAAATGTCCTCGCCCTTGCCTCGATGCCCGCCTTTGACCCCAATATTTTCAGCAAAGGAATTAGCAAAGATTACTGGGAAGAACTGCTAAAAGACAAAAAAGCCCCGCTGCTCAACAAGGCAATTACTGGGCAATATCCCCCCGGCTCTACTTTCAAAATGATCGTGGGGATGGCAGCATTGGAAGCGGGCGCAATTACGCCCTCCACCGCGGTTTTTTGCCCAGGGCATTTTATGCTCGGCGACCATAAATTCAATTGCTGGAAAGAAGGCGGGCATGGCACAGTGCATTACCACGAAGCGATTGAGCAATCATGCGACACATTTTTTTACACCGTGGCACAGAAACTTGGCTATGAAAAAATTATCGCCATGGCGCACCGATTTGGCTTGGGCGAGCTGCATGATATTGGGCTGACGGGCGAAAAATCTGGGAATATCCCAACGCCAGAGTGGAAACAAAAACGCTTCAAAGAACGCTGGAGTGGCGGCGATACCATCAATTTTTCCATCGGGCAGGGTTTTGTGCTGGCAACGCCGCTGCAACTGGCGGTTATGACGGCGCGGATGGCGAGTGGGAAAAAAGTTACGCCAAGATTATTTGTGGAAGACGGGGCTGAGCATCCAGAATTTGAGCCAATGGGATTTAGCGATGAGCTGATGAAAATCAACCTCTCCGCCATGGCAGCGGTGACGAATAGCCAGAATGGAACAGCGTATGGCAAGCGGATTTCAGACCCGCGCTTTTTAATGGGCGGAAAAACGGGAACATCGCAGGTGCGGAAGATTTTAGTGCGCGGGCAGAATCAAAATCTAATCCCGTGGGAAGCACGCCATCACGCGCTATTTGTTGGGTTTGCGCCAATTCACAACCCCAAATATGCCTGCGCGGTGTTGGTGGAACATGGCGGCGGCGGCGCAGCAACCGCAGCACCAATTGCCCGCGATGTTTTGCTGCGAATACAACAGCTAGACGCAGGCATTGAGCCAGAAACACCAAAGCCAGCAGCAACCGCAACACCCGCGCCAGAACTTCCAGACGACGCGCCTGCAACGGACGCAAACGCGGTTGAAGACGATGGAGCAATGGCAACGCCAAACTAGCTGCCTAAAACCCAACCTTTACCGAAAGAGGGCAGCCCCTGTTTGTATTGGTGAGGTTGTATGATTCCGTAGCATCAAGGCAATCAGGTGTATCAGAGTACGAAGCAATATCAACAAACATCCCATCGTCATCATCATCAAAATACCTAGGTTTTACCGAACCTGTTGTAGCAACACCATCGTCAATTTTTAAGTCTATATTATAAGCATCAGCGGCGTTCATCCCACGAGCAATTGTGGTGCGATAATGATACCCACCACCTATTCTTACAGATAAAATTTGCGATACGGCATAATAGCTTACACCGTTATCCAATAACATAGAAATGAAATTGCCGTCACCAATTTTTGCTTCTGGCAAACCGTCGGACGCAGGGGCTGTAGCAGTAGAAATATTGGCTGTTAAACTATCCAAACTTTGCCCATAAGAACCTTCAATCAATTCCGCCTCGGATAGATGCCGAAAAAACATAGCGGTTTCTCCTTGATAGTAATGACGCTCTTGCTCTCCAATAGTACCGTTCCCAATATCATCTATGATATTTCCGTGACCCAACTCAGCGTAAGCTGCATTTGTCGCCATAGAAAAGAACCCTAGGCTGGCGGCGTCGGCTGGCTGTATATCCCCCGGAAGCGCGTTATATTTAAGGCGGAAAGTAGTCGCCGCCGTGTTCAGCTTTTCAAACTGCGAGACTTGCGCCCTAGTTTGTGCTGATTTTATCAAATCCTGCCCAACCAGCACACCGCCAACAACCAAACCAATAATCACAAGAACTATGGAAAGCTCTATTAGCGTAAAACCTGATTTTTTATTGTTCTCTCGCGTCATTTTAGTGCCTTAATTGTTTAATCTCTTCGGGGGTGTAATTCCCCAAAGCTTGCTTCGTCTTTGTCATACCGCCGAAGGGCGGTATCTATGCCACGCAACTGGCTATAACGCTTGTTGTTAGGCATGGATACCGCCCTTCGGCGGTATGACAGCTTGAATGCCTCGGAGCTTGCTCTGAGGTTTTTTAATTGGCAGAAAACTAACTATTCATCCTATCAAAAAATTCCGCATTGTTTTTGGTTTCGCCGAGTTTTTCGAGCAGGAATTCGATGCCGTCCATCGCGCCCATTGGCGCAAGGATTTTACGCATCACCCACATTTTCGTGAGGTTGCTTTTATCCACCAATAAATCCTCTTTGCGCGTTCCCGATTTGGTGATGTCCATCGCTGGGAAGGTGCGCTTATCGGCGAGTTTGCGGTCTAGCACGATTTCGGAGTTACCCGTTCCTTTGAATTCCTCGAAAATCACTTCGTCCATGCGCGAACCAGTATCAATCAGCGCGGTTGCGATGATGGTAAGGCTGCCGCCATGCTCAATATTTCGCGCTGCGCCGAAAAAGCGTTTCGGGCGTTGCAAAGCGTTTGCATCCACACCGCCAGTCAACACCTTGCCCGACGACGGAATAACTGTGTTATAAGCCCGAGCTAGGCGGGTTATGGAATCCAGCAAAATCACCACATCTTTTTTATGCTCAACCAGCTTTTTCGCCTTCTCAATGACCATTTCCGCGAGCTGCACATGGCGGGTTGCTGGCTCATCAAAGGTTGAAGAAACCACCTCCCCCTTCACTGTGCGCTGCATGTCGGTTACTTCCTCTGGGCGTTCGTCAATAAGCAGAACGATTAGGTAAGCATCAGGATGATTGGCGGTTATCGAATGGGCGATATTTTGCAGGAAAACCGTTTTACCAGTGCGCGGCTGCGCGGTGATTAGTGCGCGTTGCCCAAAGCCCATGGGGGCGACAATATCGGCAACCCGCATGGAAAGATCTTTTTTATCAGGGCGATTTTCTACTTCTAGCTTGATGCGCCGCTCTGGATATAGCGGAATTAAGTTGTCAAAATTGATGCGGTGGCGGATTTGCTCTGGGTCGTCATAGTTGATTTTATTCACTTTAAGTAGAGAAAAATAGCGTTCGCCGTCCTTTGGTGCGCGGATTTCGCCCTCAACCGTGTCACCCGTCCGCAGCGCGTATTTACGAACTTGGCTAGGCGAAACATAAATATCATCCTGCCCAGCCAGATAATTCGCCAGTGGCGAGCGCAAGAAGCCAAAGCCGTCCTGTAACACCTCAACCACGCCCTCACCCAAAATCGCCTCTCCCTTTTCAGCCTGTTTTTTAAGAATGGCGAAAATCATTTCCTGCTTCAGCATGGTGCTGGCATTTTCTACGCCTTCGGCTTCGGCAAGTTGGAATAGTTGGTCAGGGGTTTTTAGTTTAAGGTCTTGAAGTTTCATGTGTATATATCAATTAGATGGAGGTTAAAGAAAGCGCGTAATTTTTGCGCGTGAGCATAATTAAAATCTTATGTACATAGTCGGGGGCAATATGCGGGGAAATCGACAACCAACAGAACGCGGTCGTTATGTCTATCCGCTCATTGTCTTATATTTTCCAATGTAAGTCAATAGGCTTCTTCATAAACTCATTTTGCTGGAAAATTTACTCGCAAATGAAGCCTCGGAAAATGCTCATGTATAAAGCATACACTGCGCTTTTCCACTCCATTTGCTTCGCACTTTCCTCAGCAAAATGAGTTTCTAAAGAAGCCTAATAAAAAGTCGCAGAAAAATTCACAGAAAAAAAATATTTTATTTGCTTGCCGAATGGGTTTATAGTTTTCATAACTATTAAATACATAATAAAAACACTGTCAAAATCAGCGAGCTAAAGCCCTCATGAAGCTTAACCAACGAATATTATTCATTATTCTTCTTCTCGCCTTGCCGATATTTGTTGCAACGACGAGCTATTCTGAGGCAAAGCAAACCAGCCAAAAAACGCAGTCTAAAACACTGTCAAAATCCTCAAAAGCTAAAAAATCCACTGCTAAAAAAGCCCCCGTTAAACAAGCAGATAGATTTTCTGCCCTTGTGGTTGATGCCAATACTGGGCATATTTTATATGAAAAAAACGCTGGCGCGACGCGCTATCCCGCTTCGCTCACCAAGATGATGACTTTATATCTCACCTTTGAAGCCCTTAAAACTGGCAAGCTGGATATAACCGACACCCTGCCCGTTTCCGCCAAGGCGGCAAGGCAACCACAAACCAATATTTCTCTGGATGCTGGCGACAGGTTGCCCGTTAAAACGGCGATTGAAAGCTTGGTGGTGCGCTCGGCGAATGATTCGTCGATGGTGCTGGCGGAGGCATTGGGCGGCACAGAGTGGAATTTCGCGCTGATGATGAATAAAAAAGCGAGGGAATTGGGCATGAAGGGAACGGTTTTCCGCAATCCGAACGGCTTGCCCAATAGCCAGCAAGTGACCACCGCTTATGACATGGCGCGGATTGGCATTGCGCTACGCCGCGATTTCCCTCAATATTACCCCTATTTCAAGCTAACAGAATTCACCCATAATGGCATCACCTATCCAGGGCATAACCGCGTTATGGGGCGATATTCTGGGGTGGACGGCATAAAAACAGGGTTTATCAACGCCTCAGGCTTCAACCTCGTCACCTCGGTGAAGAAAAACGGCTATAGCCTAGTCGCGGTGATTATGGGCGGTAGCTCTGGTGCAGCGCGGGACAATGCGATGATTGATTTACTCGATAAAACCTTCGCAGGGCTTGCCAGCAAGCAGAAAAACCTTGCCCAGAACCAATTTGGCAACCAAACCTTTGCGCCACAAGCAGTCGAGCCAAGCGCGGGCGGCTCTGAGGCAGTGACCACGGCAAATGCCGCTGTCCAATGACCGTCATCCCGTGCTTGCCACGGGATCTAGGGCAAAAAAAATCGCTGTCACAAAAAATTCACAAAGATATTGGCAAATTTTATTGGTTTTCGCTCGCTTTTGTGTTATGGTTAGCTTGTATTTATAACACTCAAAGGCGTTTTTATGTCTGTAGCCACTGCTACAAATTTTATTGATAACTTGCCACAAGCTCCTATTACAGAGCGCGGTTTGCCTAAAGTTGCAATTGGTGAGGTTATACAAGAAAAGCTAGATAGCATTATTGCTTTGTTTAACAGTTTTGGTACATCCGCCAAGCCAGTTGAAGAAAAGATAGAACAAGCTGCTGGTGCGCCATCGATAGAGGCACTCGCAGCCACAGAGCCAGCCCCACTGCAAACGGCGCAGCCAATTTCGCCGTATGTTCAGGCTCTTGCGATGTGTGCTGTTGCGAAAGACTGCGGGATACGCCTCGCCGAAGATTTGTCCACAACCGCTAACTATCACAACACAATGCTTACCACTCCCAATATGGGCGTTGAACATAACCCTTCCATGATGATGGCGTGACTTTCCGTGGGCAGAAACTATAGTTTTGTACACAGAGCGAACAGAACCCGCGCAACATAGTAAAGAAAGTGTAAATCAGATAAATATTCCGCTAACGAATTGAATATTATCATTGCAAAACAACATGTTAAAAACATGCCTATTTTTTAGGCAAATAGCAAAAAGCCTAGGTTTTGCCACAATCGCCCCCTAAAAATTTGCCATTACTCACAAAGTTATCCACAGGAATTGGGGGTTGTTTGCGATGGCATTTTGAGGCGTTGAATTTGCTGAATTTTAGTCTAGATTTATCAAATGAATGAAGAAAAAAATTCTCTGGAGGCTGGTCGCGCAGTCATAAAAAAATATGTGGGCGAGTTGCCGCACTGCGCTGGTGTATATCGGATGCTTGATGCGGCGGGTGTTGCGCTATATGTGGGCAAGGCGAAAAACCTCAAAAACCGCGTTAGCAATTATGTAAATGTCGGCGCACTGAACAACCGCTTGCAGCGCATGGTATCGCTCACCGCGAGCATGGAAATAATCACCACGCGCAGCGAAGCCGAAGCCTTGCTTTTGGAAGCCAACCTCATCAAAAAACACGCGCCGCGCTATAATGTTCTGCTCAAAGACGATAAATCTTTTCCCTATATTGCCTTTTCTGGCGATCATGAATTTCCGCGCCTTTCCAAGCATCGCGGCACGAAGGAAAAATCCGCTAAATATTTTGGCCCATTTGTTTCGGCGGGCGCGGTGGACGAAACTATTACCTTGCTGCAAAAAGCCTTTCTCCTCCGTCCATGCAGCGATAATATTTTCAAAAACCGCACGCGCCCTTGCTTGCAATATCAAATAAAACGCTGCTGCGCCCCTTGTGTTGGCTATATATCGGCGGATGATTACGCGGATTTAGCGCGGCAAGCGCAGGCGTTTTTATCGGGAAAGTCGCGGCAAATTCAAGAGGAATTGCTGGCGCAGATGCAGGCGGCGAGCGAAGCCATGGACTATGAAAAAGCAGGAATTCTGCGTGACCGCATTCGCTCGCTAACGCAGGTGCAACAGCAAAGCAAACTGAGCAATAATGCAATAAGTGATGCCGATTTGGTGGTGCTGGCTCGTGACGGGGAAACCTCTTGTGTACAAATTTTCAGCTTTCGCGGCGGGCGCAATTATGGCAATAAAAGCTATTTTCCGAGCAACACCGCCGAGCTTTCAGACAGCGAGATAATCTCCGCCTTCATCGCCCAGTTTTATGCTTCGCAACCAACGCCAAAACTCATCCTCACCAGCCACAAGCTGGCGGACGCGGAATTACTCGCCGAAGCCTTGGAGCTAAACACGGATTATAAAATTGAGATTTCACACCCACAGCGCGGCGAGAAGCATGAGCTGATGGATCAAGCCATCCGCAACGCCCGCGAGGCTCTAACCCGACAACTCTCGAGCAATATTTCGCAAAAATCCGCGCTGCTCGGCGTGAAGGAATTATTTTCCCTGCCCGCAATTCCAAAACGCATCGAGGTTTATGACAATAGCCACATCATGGGGACAAACCAAGTCGGCGCAATGATTGTGGCGGGCGTTGATGGATTTATCAAGAATGCGTATCGGAAGTTTGACATTAAAGATTTGCGTCATCCTGCGGCGAGTGCAACGAGAGCGCAGGATCTAGATCCTGTGCATCCTTACGGCTCACAGGATGACAAAAAAGGCGGCGACGATTATGCCATGCTGCGCGAAGTTCTCACCCGCCGTTTCAAGCGTATGAATGAGGAAAATTGGGGCAAGCCCGACCTCGTGTTAATTGACGGCGGCGCAGGGCAGTTCGGGGTTGCCAAGCAAGTTTTTGCCGAGCTGGGAATTAGCGACATCCCCTTTGTCGGCATTGCCAAAGGCGTGGACAGGAACGCTGGGCGTGAATGGTTTTTTGTGGAAGGACGCGAGCCGTTTCAACTGCCCGCAAACGATGCGGTTTTGCATTACCTTGAGCGGCTGCGTGACGAGGCACACCGCTTCGCCATCGGCGCACACCGCAACAAACGCAGTAAATCCATGCAGGTTTCCGAGCTAGACGAAATAGCGGGCATTGGTGCGGCACGCAAAAAAGCTCTGCTCCACCATTTCGGCTCGGCAAAAGCCGTGGCGAGCGCGAGTATTGAAGAAATCGGAAAAGTAGAAGGAGTAAGCAAAGCCATCGCCAGCAAGATTTACCAGCATTTTCATGGGTGAATTTTTTGTAATCTTGTCATCCCTGCGCAGGCAGGGATCTCTATATCCGTTAGCGCAAGACCAAAAAGAGATTCCTGCCTACGCAGGAATGACAAAGCATGCATCAACCAAGCATATCCAACAAATTCTGCTCCATCCCTGAGGCGATTTTGATTGCCTTCAGGTTTGCCTTATAATCATAGCTGGCGATTTGTTGGTTCACCAATTCCTTGGCGACATCGACATTCGGCGCAGTGACCAAGCCATTCTCGTCTGCGCCTGCGCTTTCTGGCGCGTAATATTTTGTGGTTGGGTTAGTGGCATCACGAATTTCCGTCCGTACACCGCCCGCACCAAGCGAAATCTGCACCACATCCTGCGGGATATATGATTTATTGGTGGTAACACCGTTCACACTAGTTGCTGTGCTGTTTTGATTGGCAATGTTCGCAGCACTCACCTCCACCCGCCTGCTCGCCGCAGCAAGACCAGAAAGAGCAGTGTTAATTGCTGATGACATATTTTTCTCCTGTCATCCTGCGGATGGCGTAGCCATAGCGCAGGATCTTTGGTTATTTACTCAATATACCACCAATAAATTAACCAATAATTAATTTATGCTGGCATTTTATCTATCGTCCCTACCGCCACCAGCAAGAGCTTTACTGAGATTGGCGAGTTGACCGCCCACATTTTTATCTTCAGATATATCTGTATATCCTTTAGCTTTCTCTATCAATTCCTTGCCTATTTTTACAACAGCATCCTTGTATTTACCAGAAACCTTACCAATCCTGCTTTCAACATCTTCTAAGTCTTTGGCAATGGCAGTTTTTTCCTCTGCGGTAAATCCATCTTTTGATTTTTCCTCTATATCCTTCTCCGCTTTTTTTACAGCCAAAGCTGCGGCAGTCTGTTTTCCAGCCTTACCATCAACCGCAATCCCCGCCTCTGTTTGGAATTTTTTAACTGCATCCGCGTCATATTCGGCGTTATTGTCTTTGTTTCCATCGCCATAACCAAGCTCATCCAGCTTATCATTAAGAGCCTTCACCTTATCACCACTACTGCCCTCTTTCAACAAATCACCAGAGGCAACGGCTTTTTTCTTGGGTTTTTTATCTTCTTTGTCTTCTGATGCAACCTCTTCAGAACCGTTTTCTTTCTGTCCTTTTGAATCATCATCGGCTGAAGAAATTTCTTCATATTTATCATCTGGATGTAAATTGTTCCAAGCTTTTGCCGCTTGCTTTCTTGCTTTTTTCAAAAGCTCCTCTTCTGAAAATTCTTTTCCATCAATATCATAGTAATATTCTTCCTCTGTTCCATGCTTGGGTTCACCAGTGTCGTTCCCGTTTTTATCTTTTTCATAATAGGTTGTTTGTCGTTGTTTTATTATTGGCTCTTTTCCATCCGTCCAATCAGCCATTAAATTATTTGCCTTGCTATCCACATAGTTTTCGCTTGTACTATGATCCAGTGGTTTAGTCTGATAAGCCATAAATCCCCCATTATATTTTGTTAAAAACAAACTTATGCAATTTGTCGCATTGGTTCAGATTAGCATATAATTGTTAAGGAATTATTACGGATTTATGAAGATTGTGTGACAATTTTTCCCGATTGACATGTACGCCTTATTCCCGTACACTAACAACAGTTAGGGAGTATTACAAATGATGCAAGAAACACCTCGCACAGCGCGGATTGAGGCAAGAATAACGCCAGCCGCCCTTGCTATTGTCCGCCGTGCGGCAGAGCTAAAAGGCTGTAGCCTTAGCGAATTTTTGGTTTCATCCGCACAAGACGCCGCATATAAGGCTATCGAGGAAACCAATATTATACGCCTATCCGCCGAGGATCAGGTTCGTTTTGCTGAAATTTTGCTCAATCCTCCAGCCATATCGCCCCCTATTCTTAAAGCTTTTGAGCGCAACCGTGAATTATTTGGTGACGAGTGAAGCCGCCGTTTCGTATAGAGCTGCTGGAAAGCACTCATAACCACGCTGATTTTTCCTGTGGCAATGGCATTCTTGACCGCTATCTGCGCGAACAGGCAAGCCAAGATATGCGGCGGCGGGCGGCTTCTTGCTATGTTGCCGTTGACTCTATAACTTCCGCACTAGCAGGTTACTACACCCTTGCCGCAGCGGGAATTCCACTTACCGATTTGCCAGAAAAACTTGTTAAAAAATTGCCGCGCTACCCATCTGTTCCCGTTGCGCTGCTTGGTCGGTTAGCGGTTGACACAGCATTCCAAGGAAAAAACATAGGCTCTGCCTTGCTTGGAAATGCCATACAGCGAGCTTTGCGGTCTGAAATAGCTGTTTGCGCCATAGTTGTAACCGCCAAGGATGAGCAGGCTGCGTCATTCTATCGCTACAATAATTTTCTGAACTTTAGCAGCCTACCTAATCAACTAATCTTGCATCTTTCTGGCTATCGCTCTCTAATTTAGGCTCTGCAATTTCCTCACCAATTCCGCGTCGGCTTCGATCATGTCCAGCCCGCCCATATCACTTGGCAGCACCCATTTTATCGCTGAATGCTCAATAGCTTGTGGCTTGCCATGCCATTTGCGGATGATATAAACGGGCATAAGTAGATGGAAAGCAAACTCTGGATAGGCGTGGGACAAAAACCAGAATGGCTCAAGGTCATTTTCCGCAACCTCTATGCCCAGCTCCTCACGCAGTTCACGCACGAGGGCAGCTTCTGGTGTTTCCCCCGCCTCCACCTTGCCGCCCGCAAATTCCCATTTGCCCGCCAGCCGCTTGCCCGCTGGTCGCTGCGCCAACAAAACCTCGCCGCGCTCATTAATAATCGCCGCACAAACTACAAGGAGAATGTTATTTTTTGGCATTTTTCTATCTTTCTTGTCACCCCGTTTTTATAACGGGGTCTGGAATTACAAATTACTGACTGTGGTTTTATAACCAGACCCCGCAACAAGTGCGGGGTGACAAAAACTAGCGTTTCTTATACTCAATCACAATATGGTTAAGCGCGGTTTCAATCTGCCCGCAAACCACTTCCAAAGAATATCTGGTTTTAACCTTGGCGAAGGCATTGGCGGCGAGTTCCTCTGCGGTTTTTGGTTCTTTTATCAGGCGTTCCAGCGCGTCGGCGAGCTGTGTGCTACTCCCCATCTCCACAATCAGCGCGTCATAATTGGGCGTTATAATATCCCTTGGCCCTTCGGAGTTGGTGGAAATTACGGGCGTGCCATGGGTGAATGCCTCAAGCAGCACAATGCCAAATGGTTCGTGCAGCGAGGGCAGGCAGAAAATATCAATTCCCGTGTAAAAAGCTTTTTTATCCAGCACCCAGCCAAGGAAAGACAAGCGGTCACCCAGCCCTTCCGCCTCTGCCCGCGCCTTTAACGATGCTTCCTCTGCGCCACCGCCGCCCAGCACAGCGCGAAACGCCACGCCACGATGTTTTAGAATTTGCAGCGCGTCAATATAGACATCAAACCCCTTTTTCGCCACAAACCGCCCCATAGTGCCAATAACAGGCGGGTTACTACGCTCGGCGCGATGCGGAAGCCCATGGCACGCAACCATGTTGGGAATATGAAAAATCCGTTCGCGGGCGATGCCTTCTTGTTCGTGCAAAACCTTAATCAAATCATGGGTGGTGGTGAACACAAAATCCGCCGCGCTATAACGCCGTGTGTTATAATTCTGCACCACGCCCACAAGTGGGAGCTTTCCTTTAATTGCCTTGCGAGAAAGGGTAAATGCGCGGTTGGCATGGGCAATCACCACATCAATTTTTAACTCCAACAATAATTTTCGCAATTTTCGCACTGCGAAAATATCCCACTCACCCCAATTACTCAGGCTATGAGTTTCAATGCCCAGCGCGGAAAAGCCCGCATTAACCAAGGCATTTGGCGCAGTTATAGCGATTACCTGATGTCCGAGATCACGCAGCCCCTCGGCGTAGTCAATCGCAGCTTGCTCAATCCCGCCACCACCACGGCTGAACATTATATTTGCTATTCTCATTTCATTCTCCTAAAACTTCTTTCATTCTCCTAAAACTTCTATGGGTGGATAATTACAACAATTCATAACAATATGCCAGAAGCTTTAACAAATAAAACTTTACCAATTTCCGTTTTTATCATTGCCAAAAATGAAGCAGACCGCATCGCCACCACCATTAACAGCGTAAAAGATTGGGTGGCGGAGGTTATCGTTATTGACAGCGGCAGCACGGACGACACGGTGAGTGTCGCCAGTTTCCTTGGTGCGCGGGTGGTTTATAATGAATGGGCGGGATATGGTTTGCAAAAACGCTTCGGCGAGGATGAATGCGCGAATGACTGGCTGCTAAATCTGGACGCTGACGAGGAAATCTCTCCCGAACTTGCCGCGGAAATAAAAGCATTATTTGAGGGCGGCGAGCCAGAAATGGCGGCTTTTATAATGAAGGTGCGCGACTTATTACCCAATGAAACGCACCTTGCGCCACTAGCTCATACCAACCATTGCTTGCGACTTTATAACCGCAATAAAGGGCGGTTTTCCGAAAGCCCTGTGCATGATTCGGTGATTATGGAAAGCGAATACACAAGCCAAGTTAGTCAACTGACTAGTCCAGTTTTTCACCGTTCATTCAGAAACATAGCCCACGCCATTGAAAAAATGAATAGCTATAGCACAGCGCAGGCGGAAAATCTGCGGAAGCGTGGTAAAAAATTAGCATTCGCTCATTTGCGGCTAGTTTTTGAGTTTCCAATTTCCTTTTTTAAGGCTTATATATTACGATTATATATCATGCGTGGCTGGCGCGGGTTTGTTTATGCTAGTATCTATGCTTTCGGACGCATGGTTCGGATTGCTAAATATCTTGAGTTTTAGACAAAAATCCGCGCAGCAATGTGTCAAGCCGTTTTGCCCCTACTTCCATGCCAAAATTTTGTAGTTTTTTTCTGCCAGCAACCAGCACATTTTTTACCGCTCCATCGTCGCTGGTAAGCAGTTTTTCTATGGCATCAGCAAGCGCAACCACGCTGTTTTTAGCATAAAGCAAACCATCCACGCCATGCTCGATAAGCGATGCCGGCCCATCAGCATCCCCCGCAATAACTGGTACACCGTATTTCCACCCCTCAAGCACGACAATCCCAAAGGGCTCATAAGTCGATGGAACACAGAAAATATCAATATCCTCAAAAAAATTATCCTTTGCATCACCCATGAGCCAGCCCAAAAACTTGATTTGTGCAGCAAGCCCAAGCTCCACCGCCAAACCGCGAAGCTTCTCTTCTTCCGCTCCCGCGCCGCCAATGCGTAAATCAACCTCTATGCCGCGCTTTTTAAGCTCGTGCGCCGCCCGAAGCAATATATCCGCCCCTTTTTCGGGAACAAGTCGACCCAAAAAGCCGATGACGGGCGGATTTTTCTTCTCCCAGCGCAGGTTTGGCAAATGCTCAGGAATTTCAATCATATTATACATCACCGCACAGTTTTCTGGAGGGTAGCCAACCCCCAAAAACAATTGCCGCATTGCTTCGGTCGTTACCAGTAATTTCTCCGCTTTTTTGCTATGCTTGAGATTAAAACTCTGGCTAAGCCCGATCAGCGGAATATTAAGCCACAGCAAAGCATTACGCGCCGCCGAAATCGCCCGCCCATTATGAGCGAGAACAAAATCAGGGCGAGTGCGTCGCAAAATCCTACGCAGGCGAACCCACGCAAGAACATCGTAAAACCCGCGTATTTTCAGCGTGACAATCTCAACGCCCAGCCCCTCCAGCTCCGCACGATACGGCGCATTTGGCAATATAACCGCCGTAACTAGGTAGCCATAGGTCAGCAAGGCACGAGTATAATCAATATACGCCTGCTCCAGCCCCCCCATCTTGCTGGTGAATAGAATATGACAAACGCGCAGAGGCTTTGCCTTATTTTTGTTAATATTTTTGTTTTGTTTCATAGATAATACTGTATAACCTCTCATTAGCTATTGGAAATAAAAATGCACACAGAAACCACAAAAAAACGAAAATCCGAACTCCTGATGCCTGCTGGCTCGCTGGAGAAGCTTAAAATCGCAGTGCTGTATGGCGCGGACGCGGTGTATATGGGCACGCCTGATATGTCGCTGCGGGCGAAGTCGCAAATGTCGCTGGAGCAAGTGGTGGAGGGCGTGGCTTTCTGCCACGCACACGGCAAACGCGCCTACCTAACGCTCAACCTCTTTTCGCATAATAGCGACATTGAAAAACTGCATGAATATCTGGCAGCCATCAAGCAAGTAAAGCCAGATGGGTTGATTATTGCCGATGTCGGCGTATTTCAGTTTGTAAAAACCCACGCGCCTGAGCTGGAGCTGCATATTTCCACACAAGCCAATGTTTGCTCGTGGCTTTCTGTGCAGTTTTGGGAGGAAATCGGCGCGAAACTAATCGTTCTGGCGCGGGAAGTTTCTTATGCCGAGCTAAAAGAAATCCGCGAAAAATGCCCTGATATAAAATTGGAAGCCTTCATCCACGGCTCAATGTGCATGACCTATTCTGGTCGCTGCCTGCTTTCTAATTACATGGTGGAGCGCGGGGCAAATCAAGGTTCATGCGCCAATTCCTGTCGTTGGAGCTATAAAGTTCATATGAAGCTGAAAGACGGCACGCTGAAAGAAATTGAGCTGACCGAAGAAAACCGCGATTTATTTGAATTTTTCCTTGAGGAAGAACAACGAGGAGGCGAGTTGATGCCGCTGGAAGAAGATGACCGCGGGTCGTATATCCTAAATGCTAAAGACCTTTGTCTGATGCCGAAACTGCCTGATTACCTATCCATCGGCATTGACAGCCTGAAAGTGGAAGGGCGCGGGCGCAGCCCCTATTATGTGGCGATTGCGGCACGGGCGTATCGCATGGCGATTGACGCTTGGTATGAAAACCCTGAAAACTGGTCACCCGAACCCTTTATGCGCGAGCTGAACACCATCCCCAACCGCGGATATTCCCTCGCTTTTCATGATGGTCGCCTAACCCACCACGCCCATAATTATGAAGACACACACACAGTCGCCGAGTGGGAATTCGCGGGGATGATTGCCGAAGCGCGTGATGATTGCTTCATCCTAGAGGTGAAAAACCGCATTGAGGCGGGGGATGTGTTGGAATTCGTTCCCTTCGGCAAACGATCGCCAATTTTACTTAGGATTTATGAGTTTGAGGATGTGAGCAAGCGCACAGCTGTTATAAATAAAGAAGCTGTCCACGCTGGCACAAAGCCAATTCTACGCATACCATATTCTTGGTTTCACGAAGAAGATGCGGCAACCTTGAAAAAAGATTTCCCGCAATTTAGCGTGGTGCGCAAAGAAAAAGGCTTATCGGCGGATGAATGGGCGCGGGTGAAGTTAGATAAAGCTGCGATGCAGGCTGAACAAGGCAAAAACACCGAGGAAAACTATCAAGAAAAACGCGTAGCTCTTGTGGATGCTCTCCACGAACAAAACGAGGGCAAAAATTTCCGCACTCCGCGCTCAGGTGTTAATGGCTGCTGCGGACGCGGTTGCAATGGATGCTTGCCCTTCTGGCACGACGAAAAATATGCCAAAGCCCGCACCCTCCTTAAAAGCAAAAAACAAGGGGAAATGCTAAGCGCTGATGAGGCGAAAAATTCTTAAAACACAAGCATTAAGCAACAAAAACTTTCTGTGGATTTTGTAACAATTTTTATGTTACGATGACACATCACATAGATTTTAACATATGGAAAGTCGCAAAATGCTAGAGAGAGAGAGAGAGAGAG
>SXRF01000096.1 GCA_005792635.1 Rickettsiales bacterium | reverse complement strand
ATAGCCAACGCCGTTGGTATGGCTCTCGCCGAACGCATGGTAAATGCGCGATTTGGCGATGATTTAGCCTCGCATTATACATACGCGATTGTCGGCGACGGCTGCCTTATGGAAGGCATAAGCCAAGAAGCTATAACCATTGCGGGGCATTTGAAACTCAACAAATTAATCGTGCTGTGGGATGATAATAAAATCACTATTGACGGCGCGACCAGCCTTACCACTTCTGAGGATATGGCTGAGCGATTTGTCGCTGCTGGCTGGAACACTCTGGCGGTTGATGGGCATGATTACGCGGCGGTTTCAGCGGCGATTTCAGCGGCGAAAACCAGCGACAAACCAACCCTAATTGCCTGCGCGACCACCATTGGTTACGGCGCACCAACCAAGGCGGGAACATCTGGCTGCCACGGTTCGCCACTAGGAAAAGATGAAATAGCTGGCGCGAAGAAAAATCTAGGCATTGACTATCCAGAGTTTGAAATTCCTGCGGAGATTCTTTCGGCATGGCGCGAAATTGGCGCGCGTGGGCAAAAGGATTTTGCGGAGTGGACTTCTCGCCTTAATAAATCGGAAAAACAAGCGGAATTTTCCCGCCTGCAAGCAGGCGATCTGCCAGCAAACTGGGTGAGTGAATTTGAGAAATTTAAGGAACAACTCGCCGAGAAAAAACCAAATGAGGCAACTCGCAAATCCTCGGAAAATGTGTTGCAAGTGCTTACCGCCACCATTCCTGAGTTAATCGGTGGTTCGGCAGATCTCACTGGTTCTAACAACACCAAAACCAAGGCAACTGCGCCAATTCAGGCGGGCGATTTTGGTGGGCGATATATCTATTACGGCATCCGCGAACATGCGATGGCAGCGATTATGAACGGCATGGCACTACACGGCGAATTCATCCCGTATGGCGGAACTTTCCTTGTGTTCACCGATTATTGCCGTGGCAGCATTCGCCTTTCCGCGCTGATGGGACTCCGCGTGGTGTATGTGATGACGCATGATTCAATCGGGCTGGGTGAAGATGGCCCAACCCACCAGCCAGTGGAGCATTTGGCGAGCCTTCGCGCTATTCCGAACTTGCAAGTTTTCCGCCCTGCCGATGCCACTGAAACTGCCGAATGCTGGGCGTTGGCGCTAGCTTCTAAAAACACTCCTTCGGTGCTTTCGCTCTCGCGCCAAAATTTGCCAACTGTTCGCACGGAATACACGGCTGATAATCTCTGTGCGCTGGGTGGTTATATACTTTCACCGACAACTGACAACCGACAACTGACAACCACTTTAATAGCCACTGGTTCTGAAGTAGAAATCGCCCTTGCCGCGCAAGCAAAACTAGCGGAAAAAGGCATTGCAGCAAATGTTGTTTCTATGCCCTGCTGGGAGCTTTTTGACGCGCAACCCGAGAGCTATAAACAGCAAGTTTTGCCGAAAAATAGCTTGAAAGTAGCGATTGAAGCCGCCCTCGGCTTCGGCTGGGAACGCTATATCGGCAACGACGGAATATTTATTGGCATGAAAGGTTTCGGCGCATCCGCCCCTGCGAAAGATTTATACAAGCATTTTGGAATTACAGTCGAGGCGGTGGTTGAGGCTGTGGTGAGAAAAGCAGCAAAATAGGAGAATTTTATGACAGAAGAAAATTATCGCATAGAGCAAGGAGAAGCAATACTTAGAGATTGTTTTGGATATGGCTTTAATTACGACAAAAATTCAAAATTAGTTTGGAACTCTGGTAAATTTGTGGATATAAATTTTAGCAAAACCCAAGGAATAACAGCGTATTTTGAGCATATAAAACTTCCATCAAACGATTGGGAAATCAAAGATAGCATTACTCAGTTTGGTGAAACAGATAAATTCCACGAGTTAGGGGGGGGGATAAATGTTAGATTAACCCAAACGGGATATGAAAAATTGGCAAAGGCATTAGGTATAGAATTAAGCAGAGAAATAAAATGACAATACGCATAGGAATAAATGGTTTGGGGCGCATCGGGCGTTTGGTCTCTATACATATGGTAAAAAGCTGATTGCATAGCGAATAAAAATAGTATATACTGCCATATATACAATAAGGAGTGGTTATGGCTTTATATATCAGGGATGAGCAGGTTTATAAGGATTTGCATTTTCTTTCCCGCATTACTGGCGAGAGCCTTACTGAAGCCGCTAGGGTGGCAATTCGTGAGCGATTGCAGCATTTAAGCGCGAAGGCAGAGCTGGAAGTTGACAAAAAAAGCAAGAAACTGCGGGGGTTTTTGGCAAAAAGAAGTAAGCTAAAAGGCGCGAACACTGACCATAAAAAACTCACGGATTCCTTATGGGAGGCATAGTAGTAGATAGCTCGGCTTTACTGGCATTGTTGTTTTTTGAAGAAGATGCTGATGCTATTGAAAAAGCAATAGGAAATGCAACAAGGATTTTCATTTCATCTGTTACTTTCGCAGAGGCGGGAATAGTCTTTGATTCTAGCGACTATGCCAAAAACAACCCTAAAGAGCTGGATCAGCTGTTATCACTAATTGCAGCGGAGATTATTCCTGTTAGTGAAGCTCAAGCAGTGGAGGCTCGCAAAACTTACAAAAAATTTGGCAAAGGCAGACATCCAGCAAAACTTAATATGGGTGATTGTTTTTCTTATGCCCTTGCGAAAGAAAAAAAGCTTCCCCTACTTTACAAAGGCAATGATTTCTCTAAAACAGACATAGTTTCAGTTTTATAGTAAAGAATACGAGGCAATAATAATGACAATACGCATAGGAATAAATGGTTTAGGGCGCATCGGGCGTTGTGTGGCGCGGGCGGTGTTTGAGGGGTTTGGCGAAGGTGGGGAGCTGGTGGCGGTTAATGGCCCTGCGGAGGCAGCAACCCACGCGCATTTGCTGAAATATGACTCAATCCACGGGCGATTTGCGCCATCAGTTGAAGTTGATGGCGAAAACCTAAAAATCGCTGGAAAAAGCGTAAAATTATTTCATCATAAAGACCCGACACTTATTCCTTGGGGTGCGCTGAGTGTGGATTTTGTGTTGGAATGCACGGGAAAATTCAACAAAAAATCCGACGCGGAAAAACATTTGCAAGCGGGCGCGAAAAAAGTGTTGATTTCCGCACCAGCGGACGGCGTGGATTCCACCATTGTTTATGGCGTGAATAACTCCGCACTTGCCAAAAACCATGAGGTAATTTCGGTTGGTTCATGCACCACCAACGCCCTTGCACCACTTGCCAAAGTGCTGCACGAAACGGTGGGTATTGAGCATGGTTTTATGACCACAATTCATTCCTACACGGGCGATCAAAACTTGGTGGATGGCAGCCATAAAGATTTGCGCCGCGCACGCGCCGCTGCTCTTTCGATGATACCAAGCACCACAGGGGCGGCAAAAACCATCGGGCTTATTTTGCCCGAGCTAAAAGGCAGGTTGGACGGCACGGCGATCCGCGTTCCTACCGCTAATGTTTCGCTGGTGGATTTAACCTTTACCGCCAGCCGAGAAACCACCAAGGAAGAAATAAATGCTGCACTGCAACATGCAGCAAATGGCTCTCTAAAAGGCGTGTTGGGTGCATCGTCCGCGCCGCTAGTTTCAACTGATTACAACCACTCAAGCGAAAGCAGCAACGCTGACCTGACTGGAACATTTGTTACAGGCGGAAAGCTGGTGCGCGTGGCAAGCTGGTATGATAATGAGTGGGGATTTTCCTGCCGTATGTTGGATGTGGCGCGGCTTTGGGCTGCTCTCTAAACAGCCTGCCAAGCAATATCGCGGCGGCAAAATCCGTCTTTCCAATCAATCAAATCCACTGCTCTGTAAGCGTTTTCCTGCGCTTGTTTGATGCTGTCACCAAGGGCGGTGACGCCGAGAACACGCCCGCCAACGCTTATAATCTTGCCGTCTTTTTCCGCCGTTCCCGCGTGGAAAATTTTTACATTTGGCAGTGCGCCCGCTTTTTCCAGCCCGTTTATTACGCTGCCTTTTGCGTAAGCCGCTGGGTAGCCCTTCGCCGCCATCACCACGCAAACCGCCGCTTGTTTCGCAAACGAAATATATTTCGTATCCACCGCGCCATTGGCGCAGGAAAGCAGCAGCGCGAACAAATCACCATCAAAACGCAGCATCAGACTCTGCGTTTCTGGGTCGCCAAAGCGCACATTATATTCCAGAAGTTTTACGCCGTCTTTGGTGAGCATCAACCCAGCGAATAAAACGCCTGTGAAGGGAATGCCCTCCGCTTCCATCGCAGCCATGGTGGGTATCACGATTTTTTCCATCACCTCAGAGCGCACAGCGTCAGTCACGATTGGTGGCGGGCTGTAAGTCCCCATGCCGCCAGTATTTGCCCCTTTGTCGCCGTCAAGTGCGCGTTTGTGATCCTGCGCGAAGCCGAATTCCACCGCCTTCTTGCCGTCGCACAATGCAAAAAAACTTGCCTCGCGTCCGTCCAAAAATTCCTCAACAACCACCTTCGCGCCAGCATCGCCAAAGCTGCCCGAAAACATTTCCTCAACCGCCGCCACAGCTTCCACTTTGTTTTCGGCAATGATTACGCCTTTGCCTGCCGCCAAGCCATCCGCCTTCACCACGATTGGAAAAATTTTTCCTTCCAGAAAATTGAGGGCGGCTATCTTATCATCAAAAAAACCATAAGCCGCGGTTGGAATATTATATTTCTTGCACAAATCCTTCATAAAACCCTTGGAGGCTTCCAGCTCGGCGGCTTTTTTGCTGGGGGCGAAAACCTTGATGTTCTCAGAGCGTAAATAATCCGAAAGCCCGTCCACCAATGGCTGCTCAGGGCCAATAACCACAAGGGCGATTTTTTGGCTTTTACAAAAATCCGCAATTTCCGCGTGGGTTTTTAAGTCAACGCAGGTCGCATCCGCCGCAATACCCGCATTGCCGCCCGCGCAAAAAACTTGCGAAACGCTGGGGGACTTTGCCAAACGAAAACAAAGCGCATGTTCGCGCCCACCACCACCAATTACTAGAACTTTGTTCATTTTTCTTTTCCATAATTTAAGTACAGAACTATTATATTGTCATACCAGAAGCTTAGTTTTCCACATTTACTTGTAAATGTTCTTGGAAAACTTGCTATCTGGTATCCAGCGATAGGTTGCTCTGGATGCCACATAGCTGATTTTGTAACGATTTTTTTGCAAAAATCTAACAAAATCTAGCTTCTGGCATGACAAAGAGCTATAAATAGCGCTGAAATTTAGATTAGAGGGCAAAAAATATGGCGCATTTTGTAGGAATAATACATAAAGACGAAGGCAGTGATTATGGGGTTATCTTCCCTGATTTTGCAGGTTGCGTAAGCGCGGGAAAAACCCTGCAAAAAGCTTATGATATGGCGAATGAGGCACTGCGCGGGCATATCACAACCATGGTGGAATATGGCGATGAATTACCAGAAAAACCAATGACTTTGGATGAGGCAAAAAAACATAAATCCGCCAAAAATGCGGAAACTTTTTTTATGGTGGATGCGCACTTGCCATCAAAGAAAAAACGCACCAATATCACGCTGGATATTGATGTGATAAAGTCTATAAATGCGGTTACCAATAATTTATCCGCATTTTTACAAGAAGCAGCAATTGAAAAATTGCAACATAGGTAGCAGGTGAGCGAAAACCAACCAGATTTCAACCACAACCAGATTGTTTATTCCATAAGCGAGGTGGCGCAGTCCATCAAGCGGATGGTGGAGGATAGGTTCGGGCGCGTTTCCCTGCGCGGGGAGATTTCAGGCTGGAAAGTGGCGAGTTCTGGGCATGTTTATTTCCGCCTGAAGGATGACGCGGCGGTGATGGACGCGGTGTGCTGGAAGGGGACGGCGAGCAAATTTTCCTTCAAGGCAGAAGACGGGTTAGAGGTGATGGCAACGGGCAAACTCACCACTTACCCGAATAAATCATCCTATCAAATAGTGGTGGATTCTATGCAGCCAGCGGGCGCGGGTGCGCTGATGGCGGTGCTGGAAAAGCGCAAACAAGCTTTGCAGGCAGAGGGCTTATTCGCGCAGGAGCGCAAGCAAAAACTGCCATTTCTGCCACAAGTTATCGGGGTTATCACCTCGCCGACAGGCGCAGTTATCCGAGATATTTTGCACCGCATTAGCGAACGCTTTCCTGTGCGGGTTTTGCTCTATCCCGTTGCGGTGCAGGGTGATGGCGCGGCGGAGCAAATTGCTGGTGCGATTAATTTTTTCAACAAACTAAACCCTAATTCAGAGTTCCCAACGCCTGACTTGCTAATCGTCGCTCGTGGTGGCGGGTCTATTGAGGATTTATGGGCGTTTAACGAGGAAATCGTGGTGCGGGCGGCAGCGGCTTCGCGCATTCCTCTCATTTCCGCCGTCGGGCATGAAACGGACACCACGCTGATTGATTACGCCAGCGATATTCGCGCACCAACACCAACCGCCGCGGCGGAAATGGCTGTGCCTGTGCGCGAGGAGCTTTCACTCGCGCTTCGCCAATTATCGCTTCGCCAAGACACGGCAATTAAGCGACTATTAGAACAGCGCGGCGAACAGCTAAAAGGCTTGGCGCGTGGTCTGCCACGACCTGAGGCGTTGCTGCAAGTGGCGGCGCAGAGGTTGGACGATTGGAGCGAAAGGTTGCTTGCCGCCCTGCCCGCTATGCTCGCTCGCAAGGAACAGCAACTGGCACTCCTCTCCACCAGTCTAAAACCAAACGCGCTCAAAAACGAAATTGTAAAAACTGGCGAACGCCTTGCCGAGCTGCAAACCCGCATGAGCGCGGCGGCGGAGCGAATTTTTGCAGCCCGCGCAGAAAAATTGGCGAACCTAGCCAGCCTGCTGGAAAGTGTCAATTATAAGCGGATTTTGGCGCGTGGCTTCGCGCTGGTGAAGGACGCCGACGGCAAACTAATCACCACCGCCGCCACCGCACAACAAAACAAAAACTTGATTGTTTTATTCGCTGATGGCGAAGTGGCGGTTAAACCAAACTAAATCTCATTTTTGTAGATTTTAATTATGTTGTCCAACAAAGCTAGTGCTTCGGCGCGTGGGCGTTGGAAGCAATTTCTGCCGACGATTGAGCCGTTGCCACCGCCATCACGAATTGCGCGAACTTCATCCAGCAATTCTTTTTCACCCTTAACATTGCCGCCAGAGAACACCACGATGCGCTTGCCCGCAAAGCAAGCTTGCTTGATGTGCGAAATGCGCTCGGTTAGCGTGCTAATGGCAATTTTTTCCGCGTCATAAACTTTTTTCGCTTCCGCTTGTTCCAATTTTTCGGTTGGCGGCTTCACCTTGATGATATGTGCGCCGAGAAGTGCGGCAATATGCGCCGCATAAGCCGAGGTGTCCATCGCGGTTTCGCCGTCTTTGCTGATGTCTTCGCCGCGAACATACGACCAAATAACCACCGCCAAGCCGTATGCTTTAGCTTCTTCCGCCATGTCGCGGATTTCTTCCATTAGCTCGAACATATCGTGCGAACCGGGATAGATGGTAAAGCCAATCGCGCTGCAACCAAGGCGCAGCGCGTCCGCCACCGAAGCGGTCACCGCTTGGTTCGGGGTTGAAGATTTCGGCGCGAAAGAATTTGAACTGTTCACTTTAAGAATTAGCGGAATTTGCCCTGCGAATGTATCCGCGCCTGCCTCAATCATGCCCAGAGGCGCGGCATAAGCCGAAAGCCCAGCGTCAATGGCGAGCTGAAAATGATAATGCGGGTCATACGCATCAGGGTTTTTGGCGAAGCTACGCGCTGGCCCATGCTCAAAACCTTGGTCAACAGGCAGGATAACCAGCTTGCCCGTGCCGCCCAGCCGCCCGTGCATCAAAATCCGCGCCAAATTCGCCTTTGTGCCTGCGTTGTCGCTTTCATAGCAAGAAAGAATTTTTTTTACTTTTGTTGTCATTTTCATTGGTCTGTTCCTTTTTAGTTTTCGTTATATTTATGGCTTAATTATAGCTTATTTTTTCATCTGTAAAGCAGCAACGCCCGCCAGCTCTTTTCCTTCTAGCCACTCCAAAAACGCGCCGCCCGCAGTGGAAAGATAGCTGAAACTTTCGGCAAGCCCAGAGTGCATAAGCGCGGAAACCGTATCGCCGCCACCAGCAATGCTACGGATGGTTTTTTGCTCGGTTAGTGCCGCGACATGGCGAGCGATTGACACGGTGCTGACATCAAACGGGCTGGTTTCAAACGCGCCAACAGGCCCATTCCACACCACAGTTTTGCAAGTGGCAAGTGTTTCCGAAAATAAGCGCACGCTGTTGCAACCAATATCCACCGCCGTGTAGTCATCGGGTATTTTATCCACCGCGACAATGCGGTTGCTGGCATGGGCGGCAAATTTCCGCGCCACCACAAGGTCATTTGGCAAAATGATTTCGCAGCCATTTTCCTTTGCTTTTTTGAGGATGGAAAGCGCGGTTTCCTTCATCTCTTTTTCGCAGATGGATTTGCCGACATTATGCCCCATCGCATATAAAAATGTGTTCGCCATCGCGCCGCCGATAAGGATTTTATCCATGGTTTTGCTCAAATTCTCCAGCAAATCCAGCTTGGTGGAGATTTTTGAGCCGCCAATAATCGCCGCAATTGGTTTTTCAGGCTTGCCGAAAATTCCGCCCAGAACCTCCAGCTCCTCCTGCATCAGCCGCCCTGCCGCTGTCGGCAAAAATTCTGGAATGCCCGTTATCGAAGCATGAGCGCGGTGCGAACAGGAAAAAGCGTCATTGATGAACACCTCGCCGAGGCTTGCAATTTCGCGCGCGAACTCGCGGTCGCCCGCCTCTTCTTGTGGGTGGAAACGCAGGTTTTCTAGCAGCAAAACCTCGCCTTCATGCAGATTTTCCACTGCCTCGCGGGCGGATTTCCCGATGCAATCAACACCAAACTTAACATCAATTCCGCCCATCGCGTCCGACAGCGCGTCCACCAGCGGTGCAAGCGACATGCTCGGCACAAATTTACCCTTCGGGCGGTCAAAATGTGACAGCACCACCACGCGGCAATTTTTGGCAATAAGGTATTTTATGGTCGGCAGCGCACGCATAATCCGCGTGTTGTCGGTCACCATCCCGCCTTGCATCGGAACATTAATATCCGTGCGCAGCAAAACCGTTTTGCCTTTTAATTCAATATCTTCTAGTCGTAAAAAATTCATTTTTTATCCAATAAAACCTAAAACTCATCACCTGTAAATGCTATAATTCGCTCAAGCTTTACAGCCAAGACCCCGCGCAATCAATAAATTTTATGCCAAAAACTTACCACCAGACACATTCTTGTCATGCCGCACTTGTTGCGGCATCTGGAGAGAAAAGCATAGCTTTTCTCTTATTTTTAACCAGACCCCGCTATAAAAGCGGGGTGACAAACCATAGGATTTTTCTATGTTTGCTATAAATTGTCGGGTGGTAAGTGCCAAAAATCTTAGCATATATAACCCTACTCCCACTCAATAGTTGCGGGTGGTTTGCTGGTAATGTCATAAACAATGCGGTTGATGCCTTTTACTTCGTTGGTGATGCGGTTGGAAACGCGGGCGAGGAAGTCGTGGTTGAAATGGTAGTAATCTGCGGTCATACCATCGGTGGAGGTGACGGCGCGAAGGCTGCACACATACTCGTAACTCCGCGCATCGCCCATCACACCCACGGTTTTAATCGGCAGCAACACAGCAAACGCCTGCCAGATTTCGTTGTATAGCCCAGATTTACGAATCTCATCAATATACACAGCGTCGGCGCGGCGCAGAATTTCCACCTTTTCTTGGGCGATTTCGCCCAAAATGCGGATAGCCAGCCCCGGCCCGGGGAAAGGATGACGGCCGACCATATGTTCAGGCATACCCAGCTCTTTGCCGAGTATACGCACTTCGTCCTTAAACAATTCACGCAGTGGCTCAACCAGTGCCATTTTCATATGCGCGGGCAGCCCGCCAACATTATGGTGCGATTTAATGGTGACGCTCGGCCCCCCTGTGAAGGAAACTGATTCTATGACATCGGGATAAAGCGTCCCCTGCGCGAGGAAATCCGCACCACCAGCGTTTTTCGCTTCTTCGTCAAATACTTCTATAAATGTTGCGCCGATGATTTTGCGCTTTTGCTCAGGGTCGGAAACGCCGCTGAGGCGGTTCATGAACAACATGCTGGCATCCACATGAATCAGCGGAATATGGAAATGCTCGCGGAACATTGCCTCCACCTGCTCTGGCTCACCTTCACGCAGCAAGCCTGTGTTGATGAAGATGCAAACCAGTTGCTCGCCAATCGCCTGATGCAGCAGTGCCGCCACCACCGAGCTATCCACCCCGCCAGAAACCGCGCAAATAACCTTGCCCTTGCCCACCTGCGCGCGCACTTTTTCAATCGCGGATTTGCGGAATGCTTCCATCGTCCAATCACCCTTGCAACCAGCAACGCCGTGTACGAAGTTGGCAAGCAGCTTCGCGCCGTCCGCCGTATGCACCACCTCAGGGTGAAACTGCACGCCGTAATATTTTCGGGTTTCATTAGCAATCGCGGCAAACGGCGCACCTGCGCTGGTCGCCACCACTTTGAAACCTTCAGGCAGTGCCACCACCTTGTCGCCGTGGCTCATCCACACGGCATATTTCCCGCCTTTTTCCCACACGCCAGAAAACAAGGCACAATCCTCCGCAACTTCAATCGCCGCGCGCCCGAATTCGCGGGTTTCGCCCGCCTCCACCTTGCCGCCAAGTTGCTGGCAAAGCAGCTGCTCGCCGTAACAAATGCCAAGAATCGGAACGCCGATGGCAAACACGCCGTCATCCACCCTTGGTGAAAACTCGGCATGAACCGAAGCAGGCCCACCAGAGAAAATTATGCCATTTGGTGCGAAATTTTTAATTTCTTCCGCGCTGATATTAAACGGGCGAATTTCGCTATACACCCCACATTCGCGCACGCGGCGGGCGATGAGCTGCGTCACCTGTGAACCAAAATCCAGAATCAAAATTTTATCTGACATGTTTCAATATTCTCATTTCTTATGCTTAAATTTATGTTGTGTGACAACGGCAATATCAATCTCGTCATTATCCTGCATTTCCTCGTCACTGCTCAAATAAACCGCCTTTTTTCCCGCCGATTTTTTGATGTAGATTTTTTCGATTTTTATGCCCGCAGATACTAGCTCATTTTTAACCGCAACAAGGCGAGCCACTGCCAATTCCGCCTCTGCGTTATGATGCGCACTAAGCTGTAGAGAAAAATTTTTGGAAAAATTTTTCTTTTTCGCAATGCGCTTCACAAAATCGGAAATCTGCCCTTTGGCTTCATCAGTTATTTCCGCGTTATTAGGTTGGAATATAACTGTTTTCTTGCCGTTCGCACCGTAAGTCCGCTCATCCGCCAGTTTTTGCAATTCGTCAAATGTTGACAAAAACTCCTCGCCGCAACCACCCGCCGCAGGCAGGACACTACGGGCAACTTCCGCATTCCAGCAATCAAACAATACTTGCGCAGGTGCAGCGAGTGCCGTGGTTTTTTTGATGTCATCCGTCAGTACAGCGAGCAGTTCCGCCCGCGCCTCCCCCAACATTTGGTTACTGCCCGCATCAGGCAACACCTTCTCGCCTTTGAGCGATGCCAGACCTTTACCAGCGAAATATTCCGCTGCGTCCCACCTGCCCTGCTCATATTCGGACTCGCTATATGACAAATATTCGCCCGCCAAAATGCTGGAAAAATCATCCATAGCGAGCTGTGCGCCGCGCAATTCACCAAGATTTGTCGCACAGCCAGCCAACCCACAGGCAGCGATTAATGCAAAAATATTTTTTTTCATAATAAACTTCATAAAACAGCTCTTAAGTGCGAAACAACTGAATTTAGACTTCTATAGCCTGATTTATGAATAAGTCTATTAATAAATATGGAAATAAGCCTTGTAATTGGCGGTTAGTTGCTCAATATTGCACAGGTATTCGTATAAAAACCTCAAGGAACAAAAAATGCCGATGCCCGCCGCAGAAATTGAACGATTGGTAAAAACCGCCATTCCTGACGCGGTTATTGTGCTGGTGGACACGGCTGGGGATATGGATCATTATAGCATCACTGTGGCTTCCGCAGCGTTTAACGGCAAAACCCGTGTTGCTCAACATAAAATGGTGATGGACGCGCTGGGCGGTAATATGGGAACAAAATTACACGCACTCGCCATCACCACGAAAACCGCATAAAACTGGAGGAAAACTATGACAAACCCGATATTTGAAACCATTCAAAAAGATATAAGTGAAAATGATATTGTGCTGTATATGAAAGGCACAAAGCAAATTCCGCAGTGCGGTTTTTCCGCAACTGTCGCCCAAGTTCTCGAGCGGGTTGGCGTGGAAAATTACAAGGATGTAAATGTGTTGGCGGACGCGGAAATTCGTGACGGCATCAAAGAATTCACCAACTGGCCAACCATACCCCAGCTTTATGTTAAGGGTGAATTTATTGGCGGTTGCGACATCGTGCGCGAAATGTATCAAGCTGGCGAACTACAGGATTTACTTAAAGAAAAAGGCATAATTTCTTAAACTTGGTTCTTGCTATGAATGTCTATCTACCCATAGCCGAGATGTCGGTAAATATATACTTGCTGCTGGGCTTGGGGGTGATGACGGGTGTGCTTTCAGGGTTATTTGGTGTGGGCGGCGGGTTTTTGCTAACGCCGCTGCTGATTTTTCTTGGTGTGCCGCCTAGCGTTTCTGTTTCTAGCGTTGCCAATCAAATCATTGCTTCGTCGGCTTCTGGGCTTATTTCGCACATGCGGCGCGGGAATGTTGATTTCAAAATTGGCGGCTATTTGCTGCTTGGCGGCTTGATTGGCTCAACTCTTGGCGTTGGCGTTTTCCGCTGGCTTAAACAGCTTGGGCATATTGACCTGATTATTTCGGTTTCTTATGTGTTATTCCTCGGGATAATCGGCGCGATGATGGCGGAGGAAAGCGTTCGCGCCATCCTAAAACAGCCAAAACAATACGCCGCCAACACCCGTAAGCCACTCGCGCAGCGTCTGCCCTTTAAGGTTGAATTTCCGCATTCCAAGCTGAATATCAGCCTGCTTATGCCGCTGGCTATCGGTTTTTTTGTCGGCATTATGGTTTCGCTGATGGGCATTGGCGGCGGGTTTTTCCTCATCCCCGCGATGATTTACCTGCTCGGGATGCCAACCAATGTGGTGATTGGCACTTCGCTATTCCAGATTATATTTATTACTGCAAATGTCACTTTTTTACAAGCGGTTACTACCCAAACGGTGGATTTACTACTCGCGCTGATTTTGCTCACAGGCTCAGTATTCGGGGCGCAAATCGGAACGCGGCTTGGCACAAAACTCCCCGCTGAATATTTGCGCGGGCTGCTCGCCGTCATCGTTCTTGGCGTTGCCATCAAGCTGGCTTTTGGGCTATTTACCGTCCCTAGTGAGATTTATAGTGTCAGCGAAATTGATAATTAACATAATTTTCATGTAAAATAAATAATTATACAAAATAAGTTGCAATTATTTTGTAATATGGTTAGATATTGCTTATAAAGCTAGTAAATAAGGCACAAAAATATGAACGAACCAGTTAAAAAACTCTCCGCAGTTGAAGGCTATAAGCTGGCGAGCAGTCACCTAAAAGGCGATATTGCAGCCGAGCTTGCCGATAATTCCAGCGACCAAGTGAGCGATGGGACTTATGAGCTGCTGAAATTCCACGGTAGCTATTTTGGCTATGACCGCGACAGCGCAACCACCCGCAAAAAAGCTGGGCTGGACAAGGAATATGAGTTCATGGTGCGGATGAAATGTCCGGGTGGGAGGCTGACCGCTGCGCAATATCTCGCCCTTGATGTCCTCGCCGAAAAATACGCCAACGGCACAATGCGGATTACCACCCGCGAAACTTTTCAGTTTCATTGCATCAAAAAAGTGGGCATGAAACCGCTAATCGCTGACATAAACCATTTGCTGCTTTCCACCCTTGGCGGGTGTGGCGATGTGGTGCGCAATATCACCATGTGTCCCGCGCCAATTAAGAATAAAATCCACGCCAAGCTGGAAGCGGATGGCTATACGCTAGCCAGCCAACTCGCACCCAAAACCAATAGCTATTATGAAATCTGGCTGGATGGTGAAAAGGTACATGATTATAAATTCAACCCAACGCCAAATGACAGCGCCAAAGAAAGTGGAATTGCTGAGCCTTTATATGGCGACACCTACATGCCGCGCAAATTCAAAGTCGGGATAGCCACGCCAGAGGATAACTGCGTTGATGTTCTGACCAATGACCTCGCCATTTTGTCGCTGTTTGATGGGCAAGAATTGGTGGGTTATAATTTCGCGCTGGGTGGCGGTCTCGGGATGAAACACAACACGCCAAAAACCTTTGCCCGCCTTGCCTCGCCAGTTATGTTCGTGCCGCCTGAATTATTTATTCCCGCCACTGAAGCAGTTATAAAACTTCAGCGCGACCACGGCGACCGCACCGACCGCCAACACGCCCGCCTTAAATATGTTATGGCGGAAAATGGCGACGCATGGGCGAAAGCCGAGCTGGAAAAATATATCGGACGCGGAATGGACGCGCCAAAAGCCATGCCGAAATTCGCGGTGGATGACCATATCGGTTGGCATTCACAAGGTGACGGAAAATGGTTTTTCGGGGTGCCAGTTTCCAGCGGGCGGATTATTGACCGCGAGGGCGAGGCGGTTCGCACAGGGCTTCGCGCAGTGATTTTGGAATATGGCATGGATTTGGTGCTTACTGCCGATCAAAACATTATACTCTGCGATATTGAAGCGGGCGAAAAACCGCGCATTGAGCAAATTCTGCGCTCGCATGGGGTGAAGCTAGCAGGCGACATTACGCCCGTTTACCGCAATATGCTCGCTTGCGTGTCATATCCCACTTGCGGCAAAGCCCTCGCCGAAGCCGAGCGCGTGAAGTTGCCGCTAGTTGCTGCGATTGAAGCAGAGATGGCAAAGCATAATGTGCTAGACGAAAAAATATCCATCCGCATCGCGGGTTGCCCGAATGGCTGCTCGCGCCCAACGGTTGGCGATATTGGCATAATCGGGCGGATGCCCGACCATTACGCGCTGCATATCGGCGGTAATTTTGAAGGCACGCGCCTGAACGAAAAAATCTTTGACAAGGTGCATTATGATAATCTTCCGCAAGCCCTCTCTCCCATGTTCTCCCTGTGGAATGAAAAAAAACAGGACGGCGAAGGATTTGGCGATTTCTGCACGAGATACGGCATCGCGGAAGTAAAGCAATATGCGGTTGAGCAACTGAATGCAGATTGGGCGAAGTAGGAAGAAAAATGTTCCCAATCGCCCTTGACCTTAAAAAAATACCGATTTTGCTCATTGGCCATGGCGAAGCATTTGAAAAACGCCATAAGCAGTTGCTGGAGTTTGGGGCGGAGAAACTCACACTCCGTCATACCGACGCAAGTCGGTATCCAGAAATTACCGCCCAACTGGATACCGACTTGCGTCGGTATGACGAGCGGATAGTTATGATTGTTGGCTTGCCGTACGAAACCTCGGAACAAATCGCAAATGTCGCTCGCGCTGCGGGGAAATTGGTGAATGTTGAGGATGTGAATGATTTATGTGACTTTTATTTCACCGCCAATGTAAAGCGTGGGGATTTGCTAATTGCGGTTTCCACGGGCGGCGCATCGCCAACACTCGCGCGGCGGGTGCGTGATTATATCGCAAAAAAATTTGGCGCGGAGTGGGAAATGAGAACTGAAAAAATGCAGAATTTGCGAAACAAGCTAAAAGCCGAAGGAAAAACCATTCCTGAGGTTCTAAAAGCGAGCGATGAATTTTTGCAGGAAAAAGGTTGGCTGAATGAATAATATGCTGGAACAACTGCAAAAACAATACGGCGAACTTGACGCAAGCGATTTGCTGCGCGAGATGATAACCCGCGAATTCAAAGGCAAAATCGCGCTGATTTCTTCTTTCGGCGCGGATGCGGCTTTGTTGCTTTCTATGGTTGCCGAGGTGGATGCGAACACACCAGTATTATTCCTTGAAACTGGCAAGCATTTTCCTGAAACTTTGGAATATGTGGAAACGCTAAAGAATCAGCTAAAACTAACTAATCTGCATTTTTTAACGCCCGCCCCTGAGATGCTAAAACGCATTGATGGCGCGGGCGATTTATGGAACTCAAACCCCGACCGTTGCTGCTGGCTGCGGAAAGTTGAACCGCTGGATAGAGCGGTGAAAAAACTTGGCATAGAAGCACTAATCACAGGGCGCAAAAAATACCAAACCAGCGACCGCGCCGAGCTTCAAACCATTGAGCTGGACGATAAAAATATCTTCCGCATTAATCCGCTGGCGGGTTGGGACAAAGCGCGTCAAAAAGCAGAATTTTCAAGCCGCAATTTGCCAACCCATCCTCTGCTTGAAAAAGGTTATTTATCAATCGGCTGCGCTCCTTGCACTGCACCTGTAAAAGCTGGTGAAGATGAACGCGCAGGTCGCTGGGCGCACACCGCGAAAAACGGCGAGCAGAAGAAGGAGTGCGGACTTCATATTAATGTACCTAGTAATTTGTAATTAGTACCTTGTAAGGATTTTTATGTTAATCAAAAGTTATAGAGATTTAGAGGTTTGGAAAAAATCTATGTTACTTACTAATAAAATTTACGACTGCACTCAAACTTTTCCCAAAGAAGAAATGTTTGGTTTATCAAACCAAATGCGGAGAGCAGCAGTATCTATTCCATCCAATGTAGCGGAAGGAAGTATTCGTGGTACTAAACCAGAATTTTCTAGGTTTATTAATATATCTCGCGGTTCGCTCGCCGAACTAGAAACTCAAATTATTATTTCTTACGACAGAAAATATATTACGCAAAAAATTTATGATGAATTGATATTGCTAGCAGAAACAATAAGCAAAATGTTGCTTGGTTTGCTTCGTTCACTAAAAAACTAATACAAAATACAAATTACTATTTACAAGGTACTAAAACCTATGAACCACCTAGACCAACTTGAAGCCCAAAGCATCTACATCTTCCGCGAGGCGTTTCACGCTATTGATAAAATCGCCATGCTCTGGTCGTTTGGCAAAGACAGCAATGTGATGATTCACCTCGCGCGAAAAGCCTTTTTCGGGCAAGTGCCATTTCCGCTGATTCATTGCGACACCGAGCTGGAAATGCCAGAGGTTTATGCCTTTCGTGATAAATATGCCAAGGAATGGGGCGTGAATTTGCTGTCGCCAATTTGCCCGCCGATTGAGGCGACCGACATCACCCTGCCCCATGCTGCCCGCGTTGCCTCGCGCAAAACTTTGGGATTAAAAGAGGTGGTGGAAAAATATGGCTTTGTGGGGATTATTGCTGGCATCCGCCGCGATTAAGAAGCGACCCGCGCCAAAGAGCGCGTGTTT
>SXRF01000095.1 GCA_005792635.1 Rickettsiales bacterium | reverse complement strand
GTTTCGGGTGGGGGCTAGCCGATAATTCATAGGTAGTGGATGCACCCCCCACCCCGCCCTCCCCCGCAAGGGGGGAGGGAATCTGTAGTGATTGCCACCATCAGCGGGCGATATTACGCCATGGACAGGGATAATCGCTGGGACAGGGTGAGCAAGGCTTATGACGCGATGGCTCTCGCACAAGGTGAAGTGGCGGATAGCGCAATCGCAGCAATTGAAAAAAGCTATGCAAATGGCAAAAATGACGAGTTCATACTACCCACGGTTATCGGTGATTATGCGGGTATGAATGATGGTGATGGCTTGTTTTCGTGTAATTTCCGCGCTGACCGCGTGCGCGAAATTCTTTCGGCATTTTTAGAGCCAGAATTTGCGGGTTTTGCGCGGAAAAAAACCGTGAATTTTGCGGCTGCATTGGGAATGAGCGAATATTCCAGCCAGCTTGCGCCGCTAATCCCTGCGCTGTTTCCGCCCGAACCACTAACCAATATTCTTGGCGAGGTAGTGGCGAATGCTGGCTTAAAACAGCTGCGGATTGCGGAAACGGAAAAAGACGCGCATGTGACTTTTTTCTTTAAAGGCGGGCGCGAAGGTGAGTTTGCGGGCGAGGAGCGCGTACTTGTTCCCTCACCAAAAGTGGCAACTTACGACGAAAAACCTGAAATGTCCGCACCAGAAATAACTGAAAAATTAGTGGCGGCGATTGAGGCGGAAAAATTTGATTTTATCGTGGTGAATTACGCCAATACCGACATGGTTGGGCATACGGGCGATGTCGCCGCCGCCATCAAAGCGGTGGAAACGGTGGATAGCTGCCTTGGCAAAGTGGTGACGGCGGCACTGGGCAAAGGCGGCGCGGTGGTGGTCACCGCCGATCATGGCAATGCCGAGCAGATGTTTGACGACGCCACCAATCAGCCACACACCGCGCACACTCTCAACCTCGTGCCTCTTATCATCGCTGCAGAAAATCTGCGCGGCAATAAAATAAAAATTAGAGAAGGCGTTCTTGGCGATGTCGCACCAACTATTTTAGAGCTATTACAACTGCCACAACCAGCCGAAATGACGGGAAAATCATTGTTGTAGTCTTCCTAATTTGATATAAACCGCAACAGACGCAGGAGGGGAAAATATGAATATCTCAATGCCACCAGAGCTAGAAAATTTCGTACATTCGCAAATCGCGCTTGGTGTTTATGGTTCTGAAAGTGAGCTGGTTAGCGAAGCACTCCGTTTGCTTTATGACCGCGAAGATGCCCGCCAGCGTAAAATACAAAAACTAAATGCAGAAATTCAGCATGGTTTGGATCAGATTGAACGCGGCGAAGTGGTAACGGCGGAAGAAGCAAAAAAAAGAATGAATGATTTCAAACAAAAATTTTTGAGCGATAATCGTGGATAAATATACACTATCAACCGATGCTCTTCATGATTTGAAAGAAATATGGGAATATATTGCTGTTGATAATGTCGTTGCGGCAGACAAGGTAGAATATAGTTTATATTCAGAATTTGAAAGAATTAGTAATACCCCATATATCGGTCATAAGCGGGATGATTTAACCGATAAACCAGTGCGCTTCTGGAATCTTTATAGTTACCAGATTATTTATAACCCTGAAGCTTCGCCAATACAAATTATACGAATTTTAAGCGGATACCGTGATATAGCTGGGATTATGGAATGAATATGCAAAAACTCTCCCTCACACTAGCACTCACACTAGCCCTCGCCTCAGCGCACAGCGCGTTTGCTTCGCCGAGCGATGAGCTAGCGCAGACGCAGAAGGAAATAAAAACTGTTTCTGCGAATGTCGCCAAGCTTGACGAGGAGGAGAAAAAACTCCGCGCAAAAGCCAAGGAATTGCAAGCGCAGATGGTAAAAACCGCTGCGGAACTACAGGCGAGCGAAGCCGAGCTTTCCGCGCTTGAGGAAAAAACACGGATTTTGAACGAACAAATAACTGCAAAAACCGCCGAGCTTCTGGTCAAGAAAAAGAACCTAGCGACGATGATTGCCGCCTCCATAAAACTCAGCCAAACGCCGCCCGAAGCGATTATACTTATGCCAGGGGATATGGCGGAGAATATGAAAGCTTCCCGCGCCCTTAAAATGACTGCGGATAATATTAAAGCGGAATCAGAAAGCATAAAAAACCAGATGGTAGAGCTGGAAGGGCTAAAAACTACTGTAGAGGCGAACAAGCAGGACGCAGCCGCACGCAAAGCAAAGCTGGACGAGCAAAAATCATTGCTAAAAAAGCAAATGGCAGAGCATTATGACCTGCGGAAAAAGCTGAAAAATGAGCAGTCCGCCGCCAAATCTCGCGTCGCCGCCCTTGCCAAAAAAGCTGGGGATTTGCAAAGCCTAATTGCCTCTCTTGAGCAAGAAAAAGCGGCGCAGATCGCCGAGAAAAAACAGGCACAGGAAGATGATGAACTGGGCGAAGACTCCCGCAAACCATCTGGCGATAAGGGAAAGCTGCGCTCCTTCAAAGCGGCAAAGGGTAATATTCGCGTTCCCGCAGCTGGCAAATTAAGCCAAAAATTCGGCGTAGTGAGCAAAAATGAAACCAGCAAAGGCATAACCATAACCACCCGCGGCAGTGCGCAGGTCACCGCCCCTTATGACGCTGAAGTAGTGTTCACTGGGCCATTTATGGCGTATGGACGAATGATAATCCTGCGCCATAGCGATGGTTTTCATACATTGCTGGCGGGCATGGCGAAAATTGACGCAAGCGTGGGTGATTACCTGCTGGAAGGTGAACCTATCGGCAGTATGGGCGATAAAGAGCCAAATAATCGCCTATATATGGAACTGCGCGAGGACAACGAGCCAACCGACCCTGCGAATTGGCTGCGCGGTATGAGAAAATAGAAAGACCTCAGTTACCTAGGTTCTGTCCAGAAATTCGCTAGAGCGTAGCGAAAATGGTGGTTTCCGAGAACCGTAGCGGAGTGTACACCAAGTACATGAGCAACGGAAGCGCAGGAAACTGCCATTTGCAGCAAGCTATAGTAGAATTACTCAACAGAACCAAGTTTAATCTCTTTTTCCACCATAGTTTGCGGGGCGGGAATATCAACCACCATCAAAGCGACAACGCCGCCAACCAGAAGTAAAACCACCCCTATTAATAAAAGCGGGCGCGTTGGAAAATTTTGTGTTTTTGGGCTTTGCATTTGGGCTACTCTTAATTATGATTGCTCATAGTCTTCCTAATTTACCTTTATACTTCGTCAGGCGTCAGCTCATGTACAAAAGCGTACACTTCGCCTAGCCTTCCTAGTATAAAAATAAATTAGTTTGACTATATACAGGAAGACATAATAGAGACATGACAGAAAATCAAGCAAGAGAATTATCAAAATCGCCTTCCAAACCAGTGTCCTTGGCTAAGCCCATTATACTGGTGGGGTTGATGGGTGCTGGGAAATCGACAGTCGGGCGCAGGCTGGCATCCGTCCTCGGTGTGCCTTTTGTGGATTCGGATCAGGAAATTGTTGATGCGGCTGGCTGCGGCATTTCTGATATTTTTGAGGCTTATGGCGAGGCGATTTTTCGTGATTTAGAACAGCGGGTGATGTTGCGGCTGGTGACCAGCCCGCCTTGCGTAATTGCCACGGGCGGCGGCGCGTTTATCCAACCCGCAATCCGCGAAGCTGTACAGCAATATGGAATTTCTGTGTGGTTGAAGGCGGATTTACCAGTATTGCTTGAGCGCGTTTCGCGGCGCGACAACCGCCCGCTGCTTAAAACTGGTGATAAAAGCGAGATATTGCAAAAATTAATGGACGAACGATACCCGATTTATGCCAGCGCGGACATCACCATTGACAGCAATTTTGGCCCACATGACACAGTGGTGGAAGATATTATTACGGCACTAAGAGCGAGAAATAATATATGACGGAAACTCTAAGAGTTGCGCTTGCTGGACGCGAATATGATATTATGATCGGCGAACGCTTGCTGGCACAGGCTGGTGAGCTGATTGCGCCACTGCTCAATAGCAAAAGCGTTATTGTAATCAGCGATAGTAATGTTGCTAAATTTTATTTGCACCGCCTGACTGGTGCGCTAGAGACAGCGGGGATTCGTTCACGCTCGATTATTGTTCCTGCTGGGGAAGCCACCAAAAGCCTTGGTTCATTTTCTGATCTTATAGAAAAATTATTGGAGATGAAACCCGACCGCAAAACCACGCTGATTGCCCTTGGCGGCGGGGTTGTTGGCGATCTTACTGGTTTTGCTGCTAGCGTTTTATTGCGCGGGGTGGAGTTTGTACAAATTCCAACCACGCTCCTTTCACAGGTGGATAGCTCAGTTGGTGGGAAGACGGGTGTTAATTCGCGCTTTGGAAAAAACCTGATTGGCAGCTTCCATCAGCCGATAATGGTGCTGGCGGATGTGTCAACGCTAGATACCCTGCCCAAGCGCGAGCTGCTTTCGGGTTATGCCGAGATGGTGAAATATTGTTTTATTGAGGACCAAGATTTTTTTGCATGGCTGGAAGTGAATGCGAGCGCGATGCTGGCTGGCGATAAATCCCTGCAAACTACGGCGATTTTGAAAAGCTGCGCGGCTAAGGCAGCTATTGTTGCTGCCGATGAGCGCGAACAAAATATCCGCGCACTGCTTAATTTCGGACATACATTTGCCCATGCTTTTGAGGCGGAAACTGGCTATGGTGATGCACTTTTACACGGCGAAGCAGTCGCAATGGGCATGATACTCGCATTTGCCGCATCAGTAAAAATGGGAATTTGCCCGCAAGCGGATTTAGACCGCGCTCGCCAACATTTGCAAGCTGTTGGGCTTAAAACTTCGCCGCGAGAAATACGCAAGGACTGGAATATAGACGCGCTGATGGAGCATTTCACCCGCGACAAAAAAACCGTGGATGGCAAGTTGACCTTCGTCCTCGCCCGCGGAATTGGCAAGGCATTTATTGAAAATAATGTCGATGCTAAAATCATCCGAGATGTTTTGCTGCAAGCTTAATTTAGCTTGGCTTGAGCATAAAAGGGACTTCTAAAAAACTCGCTCCCGCAAAAAAGCGCGAAGCAATGAAGTGGCGAAAGCGCAGTGTACACTCTAGTACATGAGCATTTCGCCGAAGCTTCATTGCAAGCAGATTTGAAGCGGGAGTAGAGTTTTTAAAAACTCCTAAAATTCTATCCCTTCTTGGGCTTTTATACCCTGCTCGCGGAATGGGTGTTTTATCAGCTTCATTTCCGTCACTAAATCCGCTGCGTCGATAAGTCCTTGTGGTGCATTGCGCCCTGTAACGATGGTGTGCTGTTTGCGCTTGGCGAGTGCAGCTAACACCTCATCAAGCGGTAAATAATCATAGCGTAGCACAATGTTTAACTCATCGAGCAACACCAGCTTATAGCTTGCGTCCGCCAACATTTCCAGTGCCACTGCCCATGCTTCGTGTGCCTTGGCAATATCGCGCTGTTTATCCTGAGTTTCCCAAGTGAACCCCTCACCCATCACCTCATAACGAACGAGATTTTCAAATTTTCCCAATGCCGCTTGCTCACCCGTTGACCATGCGCCCTTGATAAACTGCACCACGCCGACCTTATATCCATGCCCGAGCGCGCGCAAAATAGTGCCAAAACCCGCGGTGGATTTGCCCTTTCCCGTGCCTGTATAGACCATCAGCAAATGCTTTTCTTTATCCGCCTTCGCCACCAACGCGTCCTGAAATTCTTTGCGTTTTTGCATTTTCTTTTTGTGAATTTCTTCAGTCATTTAAGCCTCATTTTAGCTTTTGGGAAATTCCCGCAGTTACGAAAAAAACTTCGTCGGCGACACTCGCTATTTTTTGATGCAATATTCCCGCCGCATCCACAAATTGCCGCGCCAAAGCATTATCAGGAATCACCCCCTGCCCCACCTCGCTAGAAACCAGAATGATATTATTTTTTGTGGCTTTTAGTGCCTCTATTAGCTCTTCGGTTTTTTGCTCAATGTCATGATTATAATGCAGCAAATTAGACAGCCACAGCGTCAAGCAATCAACTAATATTGTCACCCCGTGCTTGTCACGGGGTCTGGGTACTTCTACAGACCCCGCAATAAATGCGGGGTGACAAGCTGAAGTGATGATATTTACTATATCAATCGGTTCTTCAATAGTTTGCCAACCATCACCACGCCTATTGCGGTGTGCGGTAATGCGCTGCGAAATTTCCGCATCGCCAGCCTCAGCAGTCGCTAGATAAATTTTAGGCAAACCAGAATCAACCGCAAGCTGCTCCGCAAATGCACTTTTGCCGCTGCGAACGCCGCCAAGAATAAAGGTTATTTTCGCCATTTTGGCAAAAATTACTTCCAGCTGTCGGTTGGAACTGAGTAGCTGATAAGCGCGGTTTCCGAACCGGGATTATGGTCGTAAATGCTCGCATTGGAAATATGGTTGAAAGCTATGCCAAGACGGTGTGAATTCGGGAATTGATACGCTAGCTCGATGCCAGAACGGAATTCAATCGCGCCGCCCAGATCTCTCCCATCGCCGCGCTTATAAAGACCAGCGGCAAAATTCGGTATCAAATATAATTGGTTATCAATCAGCGGCACATCCCAGTTAAGCCCAGCATAGCCATAAATCGAGCTATCAGTGGTCGCATTAATCCCAACCATTGGGCGAATGCCATATTGCAGCGGACGAGCGCGATATTCCACGCCAAACTGCGTTGCCACATAGTCATTGCGAATAACATCAAAATAGCCAACATAGCCTGTGATGTAAGATTTTGCCGCTGCCAAATCTTCCGCCGCCTGCGCCGCTGTCGAAACCGCTATGGAAACCACACTAGCCAACAAAATTTTATTTATAAAACGCATAGAAAACTCCCTAAAATGAAATCAATATCTAGTGTCTAGCGGATTATTTTTGTGCCGTAAATATAAATATCCCACAGCCGCTTAAATTTTTTCTATACCCGCCCGTGCCAGCGCGTCGGCGCGTTCGTTCATCTCATCGCCATTATGACCCTTCACCCAGTGCCATTTTATCTGATGTTGCTGCGCCGCTTTTTCTAGTCTTTGCCAATATTCCAAATTTTTTACTGGCTTTTTATCCGCAGTTTTCCAGCCGCGAGCCTTCCACGCGGGCAGCCACTCGCTGATGCCTTTTAGAACATAGGTGCTGTCGCTATATAAATCCACGCTGCACGGGGTTTTGAGCAGTTCAAGCGCGGAAATCGCCGCCAGTAATTCCATCTGGTTATTGGTAGTTTGCGGGTTGCCGCCGCAAATTTCTTTTTCCACTTCGCCATATAGCAAAATCGCGCCCCAGCCGCCTTTTCCAGGATTGCCCGAACACGCGCCGTCAGTATAAATTTTTACTTTCTTTGTTACCATATTTTTCTTTCTTAAGATGATTGGATTATCGGATAATTGGATGATTAAGTAAAATCACAAATTCTTAATCATCTAATAATCCAATCATCTAATAATCCATTTATCTTCCTGCCAGAAACGCAGCTTTTCCACATATTCCATCGGGTCTTTTACCATGAGCAACGCGCCTTCGCTGCGGTTTAACCAAGCATCAGCGCGAGTAACCAGAAAGCGCATCGCCGCCAAGCGACAAAGCATCGGCATCACTGCAATTTCCGCCGCATTTAGCGGGCGAATTTTGCTGTATGCGGCAATGAGTGCCGCCGCCCTCTGCGGCACAAAATTATGCTGCGCGTCAAAACACCAAGCATTAAGAATAATCGCCAGCTCATAGGCAAAAAAATCTGTGCAGGAAAAATAAAAATCAATAATGCCAGAAATTCGTAGCGGCTCTTCAATAAAAAAAACATTATCGGGAAATATATCGGCGTGGATAATTCCTTTTGGCAAGTCATATGGTAGGTTTTGTGCAAGAAACTCTAGCTCTTGGGCAATTTTTGCTTCCAAACCAGAGGTGATTTCAAAGGCGCGAGCGCGAAAGCTGGCAAACAGATTTTGCAAGCCAGAAAGCGACAACAAATTCGCTCTTTCCTGCACGAAACCCTCACTTTTCAGGTGCAGGTTAGCGACCATTTCGCCGAGTAGACCCAGATGTTTTTCGCTGATTTCGGGATTTCCCGCCCCATGCAAAAATTCAATTAATACCGCTGGCTTACCCTGTATCTCGCCAATTACTGCGCCCACACGAGTATGAATCGGGCGCGGGCAAGCTATTCCCGCAGCCGCAAGATGCTCGGTAAGCTGCATAAAAAACGGCAACTCCGCCGCATTGAAGCGTTTTTCAAAAAGGGTGAGGATGTAGTTCGTTGTTAGTTGTTGGTTGTTAGTTGTTAGCAAATAATTAGTGTTGGAAACGCCTTCGGCAATGCCTTTGAAGGAGGCTAGCTCACCAACATCGTAAGCCGCGAGGAAAGCAGCAATTTCAGCATGAGAAAGTTGGGTATAGACTGCCATAATTTGTCATCCTGCGAATAGCGCAGCTATTGCGCAGGATCTAATACACAGATCCTGTGCTCTCGCCACTGGCTCGCCACAGGATGACACCACTAAACAGCCCTCTCCACCATCATCTTTTTAATCTCTGCAATTGCCTTGGCTGGGTTTAAGCCTTTCGGGCAGGTTTTGGTGCAGTTCATAATCGTGTGGCAGCGGTAAAGCTTGAATGGATCTTCCAGCTCGTCCAGTCGCTCGCCAGTGAATTCGTCGCGGCTGTCAATAATCCAGCGATAAGCGTGCAGCAATATCGCAGGGCCAAGATAACGATCGGAATTCCACCAATAGCTAGGGCAAGAGGTGGAGCAGCAAGCGCATAAAATACACTCATAAAGCCCGTCCAGCTTGGCGCGGTCTTCGGGTGATTGCAGCCGTTCTTGATTGGCGGGTTGCGGCGTAGAGGTTTGCAGCCATGGTTTTATACTCTCATACTGCGCGTAAAAATGCGAAAGATCAGGCACTAAATCCTTGATAACTTCCATGTGTGGCAGCGGCGAAATCCGCGCGTCACCCCTAATTTCATCAATCGGCTTGGTGCAAGCGAGCGTGTTCGTGCCGTCAATATTCATCGCACAACTGCCACAAATTCCCTCGCGGCAAGAGCGACGGAAGGTAAGTGTTGGGTCTACTTCGTCCTTTATTTTTATCAGGGCGTCCAGCACCATCGGCCCGCAATCGTCTAAATCAATCCCATAAATATCCGTACGCGGGTTTTTCGGCTTGCCATCCTCGCCCAAATCCTCAGGATTCCAGCGGTAAATAGCGAAGTTTTTAACGCGCTTCGCGCCGTCTTTTGCTTTGTGGGTTTTGCCTTTGCCAACCTTGGAATTGGCGGGGAGGAGGAGTTCAGCCATAAGAATTGCCCTATTACTTCAGAAAAATTTTATGCTAAATGTATAATATCATCTTTGCGTTGCGGCAAATGTTTTAATTCCACAATTGCAAAAATTAATCGGCTTGCTATGCTAGTACGCATGTTCACACGATTTTTCATCATTTTCTCTATCTTTGGCTTACTTACCTCTTTGCCATGTGCCGTGGGCGCGGCGGCGGGGACTTCTGGGCTGCCGATCCCGCGCTTTGTTTCGCTTAAATCAAACGAAGTGAATGTCCGCACAGGGCCAGGCTCGCGCTACCCGATTTCATGGGTATATCGCAAGGCTGGAATGCCCGTTGAGGTGGTGGAAGAGTTTGATTTATGGCGCAAAATCCGTGATATGGAGGGAACAACGGGCTGGGTGCATAAAACCATGCTCGAGGGCAAGCGCAATGCCATGATAAAAGGCAAAACCGCGCAAATCCTGCGTATCGACCATGAAAAAGACGCGAAGCCACTGCTCAAAGCCGAGCCGATGGTGGTCGGAAAAATTGTGGAGTGCGAAAAAGACTGGTGTCGCATTCAAATTGACGGACGCAAAGGCTGGCTACCCAAATCCACCCTGTGGGGCGTATATGCCGATGAGGTGATTGAGTAGGTATTAATTTGCGTTTATTACTATATTTATTGATACTAGAAATTCATCATCGTATAGTGCCGCTAAATAATGTGACAAACAAACAAAGGCAATAGAATGGCACAAGCAAGC
>SXRF01000094.1 GCA_005792635.1 Rickettsiales bacterium | reverse complement strand
TGAAAGTCTTGCCAGAGCCAGTAACCCCAAGTAAAACCTGATTTTTTTCGTTATTAGTCAGTCCGCTGACTAACTCATTAATCGCATTTGGCTGGTCGCCAGCTGGCGCGAAATCGGAAACAAGTTTGAATAGGTTCGTCACTGTATGAACTTAATGAGGGAATATGCCACCTTTTGCCGAAACCGTCACAATAACTGGTCCGAGTATCACCATAAACAATGCAGGCATAATAAAGAAAATCAGCGGGATGGTAACAAGAGCGGGCAGGCGAGCTGCCTTTGTTTCTGCCTGTAACATGCGCTCATTGCGCTGCTCATCAGCAATCATCCGCAGCGTGTCAACCAAGCTAGTTCCAAAGCGTTCGGCTTGGATAAGCGAGGAAACCAGCGTACGAACGGCGGGAATTCCCGTGCGAGCTGCTAGATTTTCCAGTGCTTGAACGCGGTCGCTCATTACATTCATCTCAAACCTTGTGCGTTCAAATTCAGCGGCGATAATCGGGTGCGATTCCCGTGTTTCCTTGCACACTCGACCGAGTGCCGCGTCAATACCAAGACCAGACTCAACGCAAATAAGCAATAAATCGAGAGCTTCAGGGAAGGTTTTAACGATGATTTTTTGCCGTTTTTCTTTGCTGTTACTGATAAAAAGCGAGCCACCAAAACCACCAATTACGGTTAGTAACAAAGCGGAAATGAACAAGGCAAGATGTTGTCCCACTGGTGCTTTGGTGATTATGAATAATTTAACCAAAATTCCAAGACCAATAATAAGAACAATTGGTTGAATGAAGCGTTTGAAAAACAAGAAATAAACCAAAGAAGTTTTGCTGGTGAAACCAGCGGTTGCCAATTGCGAAATCGTTTCGCGCTCTGCGTTCAAATTAACGCCAAGCATCACAAAAAATTGTTCAAGCGAGGCGGCAAAACCACTCATCGTTTCCTGTTGTGCCACAGGCTGATCGCTATACTCAGAAAGGAGTTTTTGTGTCCTTTCTTTATTGCGATCTTTTTTTAGTAAAACAACCAAGCCAAAATAGGCGGTAAAAATACCAATAGCAATAAGCGCGTAGCTAATATATTGAGAGGAAAACATTTTTATATCTCCATATCGGTCATTTTACGAACTATACCAACACCAATCGCTATCATAATAACAATTGACCACAGCAGAGTATGACCGTGTGAGGTAGTAAGTAAAGGTGTCAAGAAATCTGGTGACATAAAATTAATAGCCAGACCAACAAAAACTGGCAAAGAACCAAGAACCCAGCCAGTTGCTCGTCCTTCTGAGGTGAGGGCATGAATTTTTAATTTCATCATTTTGCGCTTGCGAATAATACTGGAGAGATTGCTTAGTGCTTCCGCTAGATTTCCGCCGACATCTTGTTGGAGCGACAACACAACGGTAAAAAAGCGAACATCAGGAGTTTGCGTGCGCTCCGCCATGCGGTTAAGCGCGTCCACCAGCGTAGAGCCGTGCGCGACCTCGTCAGATATTTGTTTGAATTCCTCGCTAATTGGCGCGGTCATACTTTCCGCCACCATATTAACAGCCGCATTAATAGGGAAACCAGATTTAACACTGCGAACTATAATATCGAGCGCATCAGGAAACTGCACCATGAATTTTTTCGCTCGCGCTTGGATTTTGTTGCGAATGATAAGCCAGCCCAAAACATATGTAGCAATCACGGCAATTACAACATTAAGCACCGCATGATTAGCCAGATGCCCCACCTGAGCAAGCACCAGAATTAGAAAAAATGCGACTACACAACCAATAAAAAATTTCTCAACAGATTTGTTAAGACCAGCCCGTAAAATAGAATGTTCAGCCATTTTTGTTAGCGGCAATACATAGAAAACGCGAGCCAAGCCACTTGTTTCCTGATATTGTTCGCGCATAACGCTGGCATCACCCGCCTTGCCAGATGCACTGTCAAGCTCCAAGCCCTTCAAATGTTTGAGGGTGTATTTTGTTGAGTCGCCAGCAAATATCTGCGGCATGAACAACATGCCCAAGGCATATATCCCGCCACCAGCTAATAAGGCTACTATTATCGGTATTAAATTCATATTCAATCCATTAATCAGCTATAATAATATGTTAGGCAGCATCTTAACCCATTAATCAACCAAAAGGCAAGCTAACATTTCATCTGCGCGTCCAAAATAAGCAGCTTGTTCTAGGAAAGCGGGCTTTTTGCCAGTGCAAATGAACTTTCCTGTCAGTACGCCATCCTCTCCCATGTGACCAACTTGATAGCTAAATAGCGGTGTTGTCATCAACTCGCCATCTGCCATTCCCGCCACTTCTTCAATATGGGTGATGCGCCGCTTGCCGTCCCTCTGCCGCGCCACCTGTACAATGAGATGTACGGCACTGGAGATTTGGTTGCGAAGAGAGGCACTAGACAGGCTGACACTGGACATACCAACCAGATTTTCAATACGGCTGAGGGCATCACGAGGGGTATTCGCGTGAATAGTCGCCATAGAGCCATCATGCCCCGTGTTCATCGCCGACAGAACATCAATCACCTCATCACCGCGAATTTCACCGATAATAATGCGGTCAGGGCGCATGCGTAGAGCATTTTTAACTAATTGCCGAGCCGTAACTTCGCCAGCACCCTGCATATTAGGTGGGCGGGTTTCCATGCGCAGTACATGCGGCTGTTGCAGTTGTAATTCCGCGGTATCCTCGATGGTAATTACCCGTTCATTATGAGCAATATTTCCCGAAAGCGCGTTGAGTAGGGTGGTTTTACCACTGCCCGTTCCGCCAGAAATGATGATATTAAGGCGGATATGCCCGCAAATTGCTAGAAAATCCGCCATTTCTTTGGTCATTGATCCGAAATCAATATATTCTTTTAAGGCGATTTTTGATTTGCGGAATTTACGGATGGATACCAGCGAGCCATCAAGGGCAAGCGGCGGAATAATCGCATTAAAACGCGAACCGTCTGGCATTCTCGCGTCCACCATCGGGCTGGATTCATCAACTCGTCTGCCAATAAGCGATACAATTTTTTGAATGGTGTTGAGCAGATGTTTTTCACTGGTGAATGTGACATCGGTGAGGATAATTTTGCCGTATTTTTCTACAAAAACCCGCTTGCTGCCATTCACCATTATATCAGAAATATCAGGATCGGCTATCAACACTTCCAGAGGTCCAAAACCAAGCATATTATCAATTGCTTGCTCTTTCAGAAGCTCAACTTGTGCAGCCGTAAGCGGGGTGTTGATTTCTTGGGCAATAATATCGGCGACAATTTCGCGGATTCTTTGGTTTTTTGCAAGTTTATCAAGATGCTCGAGCATTGCAAAATCAATGCGCTCAAGTAATATTTCTAATATACGAGCTTTAACCGTAACATAATCTGCGGTTTCTAAATTGGTGTTGACAAAAAACGCCTCAATTTCAGTATCTTCGCCGCTAGTAGAATATTTGTCATTGTAAAACAGGCTGCTATCGTTTGCTAGCTGCTGATTTTTTAAGTTTATAGTTTTAATATCACGGGTGTTCTTAGTTTCAATTAGCTGATTGCTATCAGAAGTTTTTTTCCCAAACATAATCTTCAACGCTCTTTGATTTAAGATTTTTTACTCAAAAATGTTAGCAAATTTGTTTTCCCAGTAGGGCGCGGCACAGTGTTATTCTCACCAGCAACGCCGTCGCCACTACGCACGATAACCTCTTGCGCAAACTGACGAATTTGTTGTTTTATAACCGTGTCTTGCTCTGCCTCAAAAATGGTTTTTCCGTGAGTTTCTGCATTAACTACGGCTTTCACATCATTGCCAATATGCGCTTCAATTTTATGCTGACAAATTCTTTCAAAATCCTGAGAACTGATAGCTTCTTTGAATTTAGCACCACTGCGGTTTATCACCAAAGAAATGGATTTTTGTGAAATTCCAATGGCTTGCCACGCCGCGAACAAACGCGCTGCGTGGGTTAGTGAGCGCAGCCACAGCTGCCCGACCATTACCACCTGATCCGAATAGCTGAGAGTTGCCGCCGTCCAGCCAGTCCACACATGTGGCACATCAATAATTACAAAGCGAAAATTTTGGCGCAGAATAGATATTAAATCACGAATAGGCTCAGGGCGCATCATAGGGAGCTGGCGCAGCTCATGAGGTGAGGCGATTATTCGTAAATTCTTCCCATATTTTACCTGCATTTTTTCTACCAATAATGCGTCAACCCCGCGTTCAGGATAGTCAAATAATTCACGGATGCCAAAAGGCGCGGTAAGGTCAAGACTCTTGGCGATGAGACCAAACTGGTAATCCATGTCGATTAAAATTGTCGGTTGTCCAAATTCTTCCGCCAAGCAATAGGCGAGGTTGATAGCAACGGTACTCGAGCCATCACCAGACGCCGCGCTGATGCAGGATATAACTGTGCCATTTTTGGTTGAATCACCAGATTTTTGCTGTGCGGAAGATGCTGTGGAATTGCTCAGTAGGGCTGCGCGAATATCAGAAACACTAACAGGTTTAGCGCAATATTCAGCAACTCCACGAGCGCGTAATTCACGGTAAAAACGAATATCGTTGACTTCGCCAATGACCACTACCTTGACTTTTTCGTCGCAGTGCAAGGCTAGCTCATCCAGATCAGAAAAAACATCAAAGCTGCGATTGTCTATGTCTATGATTAGATAGTCAGGCGCAGAGGTGCGAGCGTTAAGCGCGGAAACCGCTTCATGAACTGTCCCAACAATAATCTGAGCATCTGGATAACCAAGGTTAGCCGCCAAAGATTCCGTGTTTCCTAAATCATCTGAATTAAAGCTGAAAATCACTAGAGGGCTATTGGCACTCATTCACTAAATCCCTTCAAGAAAAAATACGCGAGCAGATAGAAAAACAACAAACAGACCTACTGAGACTTTGTCGTGCTTTTGCTTTCTTCATCAGAGCTTTTTCTCTCAGTTGGTTTTAGGTATTTTCCATATGACTGAACAGATTTTTCAGCGTCTGGTAAATCAAGCAATGCTGGCGAAGTGAACTGGCGTTTATCACTAACCATTTGCATCATATTTCCAGAAATAGCGCACCCAAAAGCAGGGTGGTTATAGCTGCGATGGAAGTTCATGTTATCCAAATATTTAGGGTCGCAATCACGAACAACTGTGCGTTCATAGAACAGAGTTATGCTATTGCTAGCTTCGCTGGCAATTGTAATCGGCACAGAACGACGGTCAAACATTTCCTTTGCCTGAGCGCATTTCGCATCCTTCAAAGAGCATTTAAGCTCTGCCCGTGCTGGCGCATCTTTTGACAAAGCACTCGCCAATTTGGAAAGCGAATTTTTCCCAGAAAGACCAAGTGTAACGGTCTCCGAAGAGCTGTCGATCAAGCGTTCAGGATCGCCAGCATTAACTGAAGGGTCTGAAGGAGTGCCATTGCACGCAGCAATAAACAGCAAAGAAGACAACAAAACAGAAGTTTTACTGATGTTTTTGAGTGAATTTTTCATAATTAATCTACCATAAAGCCTGTTGGCCCCTCTAGTCTTGGGGTTTGAGTAACTGAACGACCATCTGAACCTAGTGCGCCCAGTGCGCCATAAAAGAACATTTCCATTTGACTTGCAGGACGGAAATCATCGGTTGGAAGCTTCACATCCGAGCTTTTCATCGGGTCAACCAAATAAGGGGTAACCGTGATAACTAACTCAGTTTCATGGCGTTGAAACGCCGTGTCTCGGAACATTGCACCAAGGACAGGAAGATCTTTAAGCCCTGGCAATTGATCGATGCTTGCCTTGGTCGTATCCTTTAACAAACCAGCAATCATGAAGCTTTCACCTGGTGCCAGCTCAACTGTGGTTTTTGCGCGGCGAGTGGTAATACTCGGAATAATAAAACCACTCATCTGAATTGAGTTTGCATCCGAAACTTCGGAAACTTCTGGCTGAACCAACATACGAATACGGTTTTCAGACAGAACATCAGGTGTGAACTTCACAGAAACACCAATCGGTTTATACTCAACAGTGGCGGTAGTTGCCCCTGTTCCTGTTGATGGAATAAGCACAGGTATTTCGCCGCCAGCTAGGAAATCAGCGGTTTCGCCAGACACTGCCACCAAATTTGGTTCTGCTAGTGTTTTAATCAAGCCGTCCTGTTCAAGAGCCTTAATAACGCCACCGATAGATTTGCCATTAACGCCATTCGGTTGATAACGACCACCAAATATACCTTTTACATCGGTAGAGTCTATGCTTTCTGTAAAAGAGCCGCGCGCAGGAGCTGTGGCACCTGGGGCAACGAATATAGAGTTAAGACCACCACCAGTTCCAAAAAACATAGAACTTGAGCCACCAGCCAAAGACGCTGGAGTTATAGCGTTAATATCAATACCCAAATTTTTCAGTGCGTCACGATTTACTTCTGCCACACGCACCCTGAGCATAACTTGTTGCCCAGAGATTAGTTTCATCATGTTAAGAATTTTTGGATAGGGATTTCCCGAGGCGCCAGTAGAAGAAGGCTGAGAATCAGCGGAAGAAACTGTTTCTTTCTGACCACCCGCCGCATTTGCAACATATTCCTGAACGATCTTAAGAGCTTTGTCCACGCTAGCATTGCTGCGCACATTACCAGTAAGTGCGACACTGCTATTTATCATTTCAACCGCAATATTTTCTTCAGGTAGTAAGGTTTTTAGAGCTTTTCTCATTGCTGGCAAATCGTAACCAACAGAAACTTCCAGAGTTTGCAGGAGTTTTCCAGATTCGTCGAACAGGCGAACGGTAGTGCTGCCCGCAGCCTTGCCAATAACGGTGAGTGACTTTGAGCTGTTCGCATAAACATCAGCAATATCAGGGTTAGCAATAACAATTTCTTTAACTGGCGTTTTTACCGCAATCAAAGACGAACGACTAACTGCCAGAGAAATTCCAGAGCCAGCCTGCGCCAAAGAAGAGTACGCCATCAAAGAGGACAGCACACAAGCTGAGACGCACGCTTGCTTAAGTTTATGTTGATAATTAAAAAACGCCATGCCAATTACACCTCAATATTATTATTAATATTCAATCAATTACTGATTTACATCAGAAGAACCAAAGCCATCATTAATAGAGCTGGACACCCCAACATCAGAAGTTATTTTCCCGCCGTTACGACCTGGGCCACGCACAACAATCAGCTCCGCACCCTTGGCTTTGTCAACGCTGCTAGCCTTAGACAAATCAGTCAAAGCCGTTGGCGCAGGAACAGTGGAGTTTTCGTCATGAATAGAGCGCAAAGAAAGGGAAATATGTCCATTCTTTTCCGCTAGACGAACCTGCTGAGCCACAGCTTCACTCACTTCTATAGTAACGCTACTAGGAGCTTGTACTGCTGCTGGCTTTCCGCCTTCATCGCCATTTCCATTAGACGCCGCCGCTTCACGCAGATTAACCGCCAATACACGAACATTCGGAGCAAGAACTTCCGCTACAGAATCCTTCCCAGTCGATGCTTTACCAGAAATATTGGAAATACCGTGAGTGAATAATAAATCCACCCGATCCCCCGGAAACACAAAGCCAGCAACCCCAGACACAGTGTCAGTAGCCACAGTAACCGCACGCATACCAGCAGGCAGCCCAGCCGCCAAAAATCCCGGGTCATTTGGGTTAGCAAGTTTGCTTTTAAGGAATGGCTCACGAGCCTGTACCGCAGAGCGAACCACCTTCCCAACAACATCGCTAGCCCCTTGAGTGCTAAGAACGAAGCCGTTTAGCACCAAATGCTCTGGCCAAGGCTGAATATCAACCATTGACTGGTCTATTATCGTTCCGACAGGAAGATCCGCCTTTGCCACCAGAACATCAGCAGTTTTTATGCTAACTTCACCAGCAGATTGAGGCTGAACAACAGCTTGCGGCGTAGTTTGCTCACCGCCAGACATTTGCAACGCCACCACGCCAGCAAGAACAGCGACAACGGCAACAACTATAAAAAATATAAATCTCATCAGATATGCTTCACTTTACTAATACTAGAGTTAATATAATACACAGCTATTTCAGCACATTATAAATACGATGACAAAGGTTTCTAGCACAGTAAAAAACAATATGCAAACAAAAACTAGCTCACCATAGCATGTTTGAATGGTGGGCAGCTGTTTTAACACGATTATTCTTTGTCTTTTAGCCAATTCTCAAGAAATTTTTTAGCCTTATCATCAGGCTCTGGAATATTATCACGATAAATAACTTCTCCATAGCTATCTGGCGTAGAAAATACCTTCGCTTCATAATCATACTTTAGTCTTTTATAACCATCTAACCCGCAGCGAATATAGCAGAAAAACGGCATATCAAGCATATTTTTTGCCTTATATACAACAACATTATCACCTCGAGAAAAGGAGAGTTTTTCTGCAAATCCGACATTGGATGGTTGGAAAATCATAAAATCTGTTGTTTGTTTTTTGCTTCATGTACGGGTGCAACAATTTCAGCAGGTTCTGTTTGCCTGCCTTGTGAAATAATATCTCTAACTTGTTCTTTCTCTTTGTTTGTTAATATTGCTTCTTCAAGGTATTTTTCTAACACCAAATTTATATTTTTGCTGGATAACTTATGCTCGTTATTAACCAGCTTGTTTTTGATGATTTCCAGTGCTTCTGCACTGCCAAGAACTGTCTTAAAGCCAAGATAATACAATGCGTTGCAGTTGTAATGAATATTTCCCCAGTGGGTAACTATAGGCTCTGGAAGTGGGTATTTTTGTAGTTTTTCTAATGCTTCTGCGTCTAATTCTTTTTGATAAAATTTTTCAGAAATTGCTTGTGAAATCTCTCCCTTATTCAAAGTTGCCTGATCATTCAAGGTTAAAAATTCTCGTATTTTAGGGAAATTGTTTAGGCAGTTGTAAGCTTGCTGCGTTTCATATCCTGCTTGATGCAGCCTATGAAACAAAAATTCAGCGTAATATTCCACATCCTTATCGTCTTTATCAGACAAAAATATATTTATGTAATTTCTATCATTAGACGAATATCCTGAAGTGTTATGAACAACCACGGATTTAGGAGTAGACGGAAGGAGATTTTCAACAGAAAAATTAGGCGGTAGTGTTGTTCTTCCTGCTATTTCATGCCTCAAATAATCGGCAATCTGGTCATTACTCATCTCTTGGAATTTTCTGATTGTGTCAATATAAGATATATCAGTAAATCTATTTATATCTAATGCCGCAGCTTTTTCATGTATTAACGCAGATGCCTCATTAATTCCCCAATCAGTATTCAATCTTCTAATTTCAATAAGCAGCCCCCCTCTAAGTCCGTCTTGTTCAAATATAAGCCCCTTAACATCTTCATTTATCGCCGCAATAATGTTGGCATCAACTTTTTTCATTGTGCTTTCAAATATATTCTTTTGCTTATTTGCAATTTTACCATTTTCAAGATCCACATCAGGATTTTCACTCAGGAAATCACCAATAGCTTCAAACTGTTTAATATGAACAAGGGCTGATTCTTTTGACCAGCCAGCTTTACCCAGCCTTATCATCATAATTGCCGCTGCCGACTCTAACCCAACATCGCTTGTAAGGCTTGCCAGTTCAGTATTTATATTAATCTTTTGTCTTTCAGAATACCCTGCGGTATTTGGCTTAGTATATAAAATTTTTTCAAGCGCATCGCTTTCAGATAATCTATCATTAACAATAAACTCGCTAGAATTTTCGCGCTTTTCATAAGCTTCTCTGGTAAAAAAAATAAGGTTCGGAACTAAAGAGAATATCTTGTCTATTTTATTACAGGCATTAGTTTCCGCCGCTGCTGTAGCTTTTTTTGTAGTTGCATTGGATTTGTAATTTTCGGTGATAGTTTCGTATATTATCTCCGCTACTCTTGCCAATCTATTTCCATTTAAGTTATCGGTCAGATCTGATATTAGGTCTGCTATATTTTCAGGTTTCCCGCCCCAATTTTTTCTTATTATTTGTCTGATTTCCGATATATTATTTTCTTGAATTTCATCGTTCTCATTGCTTCCTTTATTCGGAACAACAGTTGCTCCTTGCAGCCAGTCAAGCGGAGAACCTGTTTCTCCTCGTCCGCCCTTCTGCCCAACTTTTACAGTTCTTTTTGCCATGGCTTTCAAATTACCCTCTGCTGTTCTAACCTTTTAGAACTATAGCACAGGATTTCATTAAACAATATTAAACTTTTGTGACAATTTTTGTTTTTTAGCCGCAAACGAGGCATTTCTCCCACTACCAGAGCAAGTTTGCGTGTGATATGGTTGAATTATATGGAAAAAAGCAGCAAATTAGAAAAGGAAGGAAGATAAAATACGGCAAGGGAATAGCTGTTTTTTTGCCTGAAATTGATAATCATTAGCAATAGGGGCTATGCGGTTTTCGCCTCTTCGCTACTCAACAGTTCCCCTTGTTTTTTTATGAGAGTGCGGGATTGTGTGATATTTACTGAAACTTGAAACTAACTGAACAATTTGTAGAATTTCCGTAGGTTGCACCAATATCATAAGCATCTGGGCTAGCACCAGTGGTGCAATGGTCAGATGGAACTACGACATGCCCGAGATCATAACTATCATTACCACTAAGTGCTAGCACATTTCCAGATTGTGGCATTCCATCATCCATTTTACTGTCTATAGACTGAGCTTCTATCGGTGTAACACTTGGTGCAACATGTTCACCACTGTTAGGATTTGTGGACAAAGACCACCCACCAAAATCGATAAAGCGTTCTATTTGGTAAAAATTATTTCCAGCTTTGGTATAAATAGCAATATTCCCGACGCTAAGTTTAGTAGCTGGCAACCATAAAGAAACCTGACTTGCACTTTGATTCGATGGCGGCACTCCTCTACTAGCAAGCGTAGAACCATACTGCCCATCTATCAAATTCGCATCAGATAGGTGCCTCCAAAAAACCATTGATTCATTATATGGCGTTCCGTAACTTGGGTTATTTGGAAAGCTAATTTTCCATGTGTCGGTTATAAGACCATTGCCATCGCCAAGTGCAGCTGTTCCATTCATGCCATCACTAAAAAATCCAAATGCTTGCGCGTCTGTATATTTCAAATCGCCGGGAAGACCATTATATTTGGTACGAAAAGTATTAACAGCCCCATTGTATTTTTCTATCTGTTGAATTTGTGCGCGAATTTCGGATGCTTTGATCAAATCCTTCCCGACCAAAACCCCACCAACTAGCAGTCCGATAATAACAAGAACAATTGCGAGTTCAATCAGTGTAAAACCAACTTTTTTAATGCGCGATTTGCTATACGCTTTTCTAGCCTGCACAAATTTTAGGATAGCAAAAAGTTTTAGCATATAGCAACTGCCCGTTGATTTGGCAGGTGAGTTACTCT
>SXRF01000093.1 GCA_005792635.1 Rickettsiales bacterium | reverse complement strand
TTGGCTTGGCTTGGCTTGGCTTGACGATATTTTTGTTTTCATTCATTTCCTCAATCCATTACCTATCAATCTTATGTTGTGATAATTCGGCGACAATCGCGCTTGTAAGTTGGCTAAGCTCCGCCTTGCTTATGGTAAATGGTGGCATGATATAAATCACATCCTTAAACGGGCGAAGCCACACTCCGCGTTCCACAAATTTTGCTCTCAGTGCGTATAGGTCAATTTTTGTGTGGTCAATCTGCACCACGCCAATTGCACCTTTCACGCGCACATCCATAACGAGCGGCAGTCCTTTACAAGCCACCAGCTCCGCCTGCATTTGCGCCTCGATGCGTTCAATGTTTTTTAGAGGGTGATATGTTGTCATCCCCGCCTTTGCGCGGGGATCTAGGGAAAAATTTTCTGACTGAGTTTTTTGCTCTAGACCCCCGAGTAAATCGGGGGTGACGACCTCATTATTATTTAGTTCATGATGACAAAACAAATCAAGCGAAGCATTGGCGGCGGCGCAAGCTAGCGGATTTGCCATAAAAGTTGGCCCGTGCATAAAAGCATCTTCTGGGTTATCGGAAAGGAAGGCGTCAAAAATCGCTTTCGTGGCAAGCGTCGCGCCCAGAGTTATCGCGCCACCTGTGAGGGCTTTGCCGAGGCACATAATGTCGGGCGAAATTCCTGCCTCGTCGCAGGCGAACATACTGCCCGTACGCCCAAAACCCGTGGCGATTTCGTCGGCGATGAACAAAAGATTATGTTTTTTGGCAAGACGGTAAATCTCCGCGAGCGTGTCCGCGCTGTGGAATTTCATGCCGCCCGCACCTTGCACTAGCGGCTCAATGATTAGCCCTGCGATATTTCCCGCCACGCCCGCCAGCAAGCTATCAAATTCGGCAAAGCCATATTCATCCGACGGAATATCCACAACATATTGCTTAATCACTGAATTTTTGAAGGCTTTATGCAGCGATTTTTCAGGGTCGGAAACCGACATCGCGCCCAGCGTATCGCCGTGATAGCCATTGCGAAAGCAAATAAAGCGGTCTTTATTGGGTTTGCCAACCGCCCGCCAGTATTGCAGGGCGAGTTTCAACGCCACCTCCACCGCGACCGAGCCAGAATCCGAAAAAAACACTCTCTCCAAGCCAGCAGGAGTGATTTTAGCGAGGCGGGCAGCTAGTTTTAAGGCGGGTGCATGTACCAGCCCTGCAAACATAATATGCGGCATTTTTTGCAGCTGCGCCGCCATTTCCGCCATAATATGCGGGTGGTTATAGCCGTGACACGCGCTCCACCACGATGATATTCCGTCCACCAGTTCGCGCCCATCGGAGAGTTTTATTGTGCAGCCATAGGTGCTTTCAACAGCGAGCGGCACAGGCGCAATCTGCATCTGCGTATAAGGCAGCCAGATGTGGGATAGTTCAGAGTTTATCTCATCATCTTTCATGCAGCATTTGCTTCGTGTTTGCACTCTATTGCTAGCGGCTCTAACCCGAGTTTTGCGAATAATGCGCGGTCTTTTTCTGCCTCTGGGTTGGCGGTGGTCAGCAATTTTTCGCCGTAGAATATAGAATTCGCGCCCGCAAAGAAGCACAAAGCCTGCGTTTCTTCGCTCATTTCCTCGCGCCCAGCCGAAAGGCGCACGAAGGATTTTGGCATCATAATCCGCGCCACCGCGATGGTGCGTACGAATTCCAGGTGGTCAAGCGGCGCGACCTGCGCGAGCTTCGTTCCCTTCACCTGCACCAAAAGATTAATTGGCACACTTTCTGGGTGTTTGGGTAAATTCGCAAGGGTCATCAGCAAATCGGCGCGGTCGCCCAAATCTTCGCCCATGCCGACAATGCCGCCACAACAAACATTCATCCCCGCATCGCGCACATTGGCGAGCGTATCCAGCCTATCTTGATAGGTGCGGGTGGTTATGATTTCACCGTAAAAATTCTCGGAAGTATCCAGATTGTGATTGTAATAATCAAGTCCAGCCTCTTTTAGCCGTTGCGCTTGCGGCGCGTCGAGCATCCCCAAAGTCGCGCAGGTTTCCATACCGAGTGCCTTAACGCCCTCAATAATTTCCGCAACCGCCTCGACATCGCGGTCTTTGGGCGAACGCCACGCCGCGCCCATGCAAAACCTGCTCGCGCCAGCCGCCTGCGCTTTGCGAGCCTCGGCAAGAACCGCCTCTTTTTTCATCAATTTTTCGGCTTTTACCCCCGCGTCAGCCGATGCACTCTGCGGGCAGTAGGCGCAATCCTCCGCGCAGCCGCCAGTTTTGATGGAAAGCAGCGTGCTGATTTGCACCTCGTTAGGGTTAAAATTCTCGCGGTGAACGCTCGCCGCGCGAAACAGCAAATCATTAAACGGCATAGCAAAAAGAGCCATAATTTCTGGCTTGCGCCAGTCGCTGCGTAGTGTAGTCATGTATTTAATTCCATAGTAAAATTATAAATCATAAATCTTTTTTAGCGCAAGAAAAAAATAAATGCCAGCTTTAGACGATATTTTATTGCAGAAATTGCAGATTTTGGAAGCGAAAGCGCAAAAACGCTCGCCAACTTCCAGCTATCGCCATGACGGTGTTTTTTTGCAGCGCGATGGGCGCAAAATAATTTCCTTTAGTTGCAATGATTATTTGGGTTTGTCTGCGCATCCGCGAGTTGTTGCGGCTGCCAGCGCGGCACTTGCCAAATATGGAGCTGGCGCGGGTGCGTCGCGCTTGGTTACGGGGGAATGCCCGCTTTACGACGAGCTGGAGGAGTTGCTGGCAAAAAAATATGGGACGGAAGACGCGGTGGTTTTCGGCAGCGGCTACCTCGCCAATATCGGCACAATTCCCGCGCTAGTTGGAAAAAATGACCTGATAATCGCCGATAAACTTGCCCACGCCTGCATATTGGACGGAGCGCGGCTTTCGGGCGCAACCACTCTGCGGTTCGCGCATAACAACGCGGCGCATTTGCGTATGCTACTTACGGCAAACCGCAGCGAATATCAAAACTGCCTGATAATTACCGAGGAAGTTTTTAGCATGGACGGCGACTGCGCCCCACTGGCGGAACTTTCTGAAATAGCCACTGAATTTGACGCTTGGTTGATGACCGATGCGGCGCATTCCCTTTTACCATCCACCACCCACCATTCACCATCCACCATCCAGATGGGAACACTATCAAAAGCCGTTGGCAGTTATGGCGGGTTTGTTTGTGGTTCAAAAATTCTGGTGGAATATTTGAAAACGGCAGCACGGAGCTTAATATTTTCCACGGCTTTGCCACCAGCCGCCCTTGCCGCCTCCATAGAAGCTTTGAAAATTATGTCTGAACAGCCAGAGCTAGCGCAGAAGGCTCTTGCCAATGCTAAATTATTTACAGAAATCATGGGTTTGCCAGATGCGGCAAGCGCGATTGTGCCGCTGATTCTGGGGGAGAATGATGCGGCGGTAAAAGCATCGCAAGCCCTCTGCGAAAAAGGTTTTTTAGTCGCCGCCATCCGCCCGCCGACTGTGCCAGAAAACACCGCCCGACTGCGCTTTTCGTTCAGTGCGCTACACACGCAGGAGATGGTGCGGGAGTTATGCGCGGCTATTTAATTATTGGTATAATTATTTCTTCAATAAATCGCGGATTTCTTCTAGCAGAATCTCAGAGCGAGGCGGCGCAACTGGCTTTGCCTCTTCGGCTTTGCGAAAGCGGTTTGCTTGCTTCACAATCATGAATATCGCAAATGACACAATCAGAAAATTGATTAGCTGATTGAGGAAAACCCCGTAATTTATTGTCGCTGCCCCCGCTTCTTTTGCGGCTTTTAGCGTTGCATATTCACCGCCAGAAAGATTGATAAAGAAATTGGAAAAATCAATCCCGCCAGTGACCAGCCCAATCGGCGGCATAATAACATCGCTGACCAACGAATTCACAATCCCCGTAAATGCCGCGCCAACAATAATACCAACCGCGAGATCCAGAACATTGCCGCGAGTGATGAATTGTTTGAATTCGTTTAGCATATTATTTCTCCTGATTTTTGTTACTGATTTTTATTGGTGAGCTGCAAAAACACATCTTCCAGATTCGGCTCACGAGTTGTTATATCACGGACGGAAAAACCTGCGCTCGCAACCGCGTTCAAAATATCCTGAATACTGTCCTTGCTTGGCTTATAGTCAATAACCAGCTTGCCTTCGCCGTCAATTGCCGCTTGCCATTGTTTTATTGCGCTTGGTGTTTCTGTGATGGATTCCGCAAGCGTAATGACCAATTGTTTGCTGTCAAAGCTTTTAAGCATATTGGATTTTTTATCACAGGCAACCACCTCGCCATGATTGATAACCGCGATGGTGTCGCAAAGCTGCTCGGCTTCCTCCAGATAATGGGTGGTCAGAAGTATGGTCGTCCCTGCTTTGTTTAGCTGTTTTACATATTCCCACAGCTGGGTTCGCAGCTCCACATCAACGCCCGCGGTTGGCTCGTCCAGTATCAAAACTTTCGGGCTATGCACCAAGGCTTTCGCTACCAGCAAACGGCGGCGCATTCCGCCAGAAAGCCTGCGCGAATGAATATCCGCCTTGTCGGAAAGCCCCATAGCGTCAATAATTTCCTGTGTGCGACGCTGCGCTTTTGGCACGCCGTAATAGCCAGCGTGAATGTCCAAAGCCTCGCGCACAGTGAAAAAAGTGTCCAAAATCAATTCCTGCGGCACAACGCCAATGGCACGCCTTGCCGCCCGCATCTCGCGCTCTATATCATTGCCGCAAATGGCAACCGAGCCGCTGGTTTTATTGGTAAGCCCCGCCATGATATTTATCATGGTGGATTTTCCCGCCCCATTAGGCCCAAGCAGCGCGAAAAACGACCCTTCTGGAATATCAAGATTTATCCCCTTCAGGGCGATTTTATGCTGACCTTTTTTGCCATCAATATAGGTTTTTTTTAAGTCACGAATTTCAATTGAATTTTGCATATTTTTACTCAAGATTTGCGCGGTTCTCGCACGATAAAACGGTTATATCATAAACAGGGTGTTCCAGCGCGGAAATGCTGGGGCTGGAAGAGAACATCCAACCCAAAAACAACTGCTTTGGCTCTTCACCTGCTTTTACTTCACGAATTTCAAGCAACGCTGAATTCTCTGGCAGCGTGTCCGAAAGTGTTTTTTTGCATTTATGAGCGATTATTTCAAGATTTTCAAAGCGAGAAACCGTTCCAAGCGGAATTTCCAGCTCCAAGCTGCGCCCCATCACTTTGTTAAGCCCCTGCACAACAACCAGATTACTCTCCACTGGCGGCGGTTCTTTGGGAGTTTGCGGCAATTCCTGTGGCAATCCATCAACTGGTTTTGCCGCTTCTATCTTCTCCAATTTTGCTTTTTTCTTTTCTGGCTTGGCAATTGGTTTTTGCTCTTCAATTGGCAATTGAATAGTGTCATCAACCGCTTCTTCACTCGCGGGAACATCCACAATATCCGCAGCATTCGCGGTAAAAATAATTGATAATGCGAGCAAGAAAACGCATAGAAGCTTGTTCATAAAGCCCTTACGGCGTTGCAGTTTCTGGTTTTTCTTTGTCTTTATCCACACCGCCGCCGCTGAACATAAATTTTCCAATCAGCTCTTCCAGATTAACCGATGACTGGGTGAATTCAATTTTATCGCCCGCTGCCAGCATTTTTTCGTCACCACCGGGGGTAAGCTGGATATATTTTTCGCCGAGCAAGCCGCTGCTAACAATAGAAGCCGAGGAATCTTTCGGCAGCTTTGTTGCGCTGCGAATTTGGATAGAAAGCACCGCATCATAGCTTTCAGGGTCTAGGGCTAAATTGGAAACTGTGCCAACTTTTATGCCGCCAATGCGAACATCACTGCCCAGCGCAATGCCCGAAGCATTGGTAAATTTCGCAGTCACCACATAGCCGTTTTCCACGCGCATCCCGCTACCTTGATATGCAAACACCATGAACACCGCCGCAACACCAAGCACCACCGCGCCCATCAAGGTTTCAATTATGTTTTTTTGCATTTTTCTGTTCCTTATTTTGAACAATTATTTTGGCTGCCAAGCCTCATACTCAGCCGTGGTTTTAGCAGCTTTTGCCGAACCAAGCAATGAGCCAGTCGGTGCGTAGGCGTTTTTTGTACCTGTCAAATTTGGCAGATGCTGTTTTTCCCAAGCGTATTTTCTATCGTTGCTGCTCGGGATATTATCGTGGCTATAATGCAACCAACCATGCCAGAGTGCTGGAACTTTGCTCGGTTCAGCTTTCCCATTATATAAAACCCAGCGTTTCGCGCGCGAATTTTTGGACACAGATTTCTGCACAAAATAGCGATTGCCGAATTCATCCACGCCAACCTGCTTGCCGTTAAACAATGTGTATAATTTCGTGGTTATGGTCATAAAGTTCACTTTTTAAGTTTAGACATTTTACTTTCTAGCGCATCTACAATTTTATTCAAGAAATTCCGCAAACATTCCGTAGAGCAAAAATAGAACTCAAACTGCCCCATTGGTGTCCTCTCAACAATATCAACACTTGCCTGTACGCCAGCATTATGATTCTGGGACTCTCCTGAATGATCGCCATGCCATGCAACACGCAGAAAAGCTTGCATTCGTTCGTCAATGCTGCCTGAAGTTTTTTCCTCATTCATCAACATCGCACCGCCACCCAATATGGCAAAAGAGCTATCCGTCCTGTTCTTGCAATGTGGACATTGCGATTCCATAGGATAGCTCATCATCTTGTTTTTAAGCGCGGGAAATTTCATGGGTTTTTCTATAGCAGACCCAATATTTTAGGCAAATATTAAAAAAACGCCTAAAATTTGGGATTTTATTACTTGACATTAATCAATGGGGGGGGGTAGAGTTAATTCGTTATTAATTCTTTTTGCTTGCAAAATGAATTTATGGATCAATGGATTGGTCTCAAAAATAATAGCAGCCGAGATGCTGTTTATCATGGACGACAAAAACTAAAAAAATCTTTTTTATTTTTTGGAGTTAAAAATCATGAACATAAATATTGAAAAAATTTCTGAAGACGGAAAAGTTCTCGAAATTTTAACTTCGAATGAAGTGACATTCGAAATTAGAGAAAATTTCAAAGTAACAGGCAAACAATTTTATAACTGGAGAACCGCAAGAAGCATTAGCGGTATAGGCAAGATAACAATTGAAGGCAAGGGAACAGAAGGCAACTTCAAAATCACCTGTAATGAAGGCGATTTGGGAATGGAAGCCGAAGGTGATAATCCCTATAGGCTCTTTTATCCCCCATCAGATGCTTTGCTAGCCATATACGGCTTAGCGGACTCAATCTAGAATAAGCTGTTGGTTTTTGGTAAAACAAAACCAACAGCAATTTTTTTATCAATAATCCAAAAAGCTGCGAAGTTTTCTTGAACGGCTTGGGTGTTTGAGTTTGCGCAGTGCCTTGGCTTCAATCTGGCGA
>SXRF01000092.1 GCA_005792635.1 Rickettsiales bacterium | reverse complement strand
TTTCTACCACCTTATTCTCCAGATTATAACCCCATAGAACAAGATTTCGCTAACATCAAAAAAAGGCGCATCTTTGCACCACAAAATACCACGCTAGAACAAATCATCAAAATGTATAATTGTTAAATAAAGTCACTATAGAAAAATTCGGTGCGGTGGCGGGTATAACCCTCGGCGTATTGCTCACCATCGCCAACAGCCTGAAGACCAAGAGCTTGCTCGCGGATATTGAGGCAAAAGAGCAGGACAAAAAGGAAATGTCAGTTTAATCCACCGCTGCGCCAAGCTTCAGCCCAGAAAACCAATCAAGGAATTTTGGCACATCCGCCCCACGGAAAATCCCGCCATGTTGCGGACACATCATATTAACATCCAGCTTGCGAACGCGCTCTACCCAAGCGTCCCGCGCACGATTAGACGGCATCCAGCGGCGATGAAACATCTCCATATATTGCGTGTGCTTGGCGAAATCCTCAACAAATAATTGGTTCGCATCATCAGGCAACAACGCCGCCCCAACATCGCCAGAAAATAATATCTTCGCTTTGGCATCATATAAATGCAAATTACCAGACGAATGCAAATAATGCGCTGGCACAAGCTCTACCTTATGATTTTTGCCGATATTTATGCTGCAACCCTCGTCGGGAACGCCGACCATCTGTGATTTATCACAACCAAAATGAGTGATAAACCCTGTCCATACCCAAGGCACATAAACCTTGGCTTGCGGGCAAACGCCTAGCCACAAAGCCAAAGAAGAAAGAATATCAGGGTCTTGGTGCGAACCAAAAATCACATCAATATTTTCAACGGGCAAATAATCGCTAATAGCGGTGATGACCTCGGGAAAAATCTCCGTCCCACCCGGATCCATCAGCAACCCGCGACCATCAGCAATAATCAGATATTCGTTCGTATCAATGACATAATCAGGCTTACTCGTATCGCGCCCAAACACTACCCATTTTACATTATTATCCTCGTAAATCACTTGTGATAGCATGTGTCCCCCCACCTTTATATTTCTATACTTCGTTATTTGTCAGCAGCTTCAATTGACGCATCGTATTGCGCGACACCACCCGAATTTCATCCGCTGCTGATTGAATTTCATTCGCCAGATGCTGGAACGGGCTTTTCTCGCTGCCATCCATCCCCCGCAATCTTTCGCTTTCAATCAAAATCCCGATTTTTACATAATTCACGATCTTTAGAGACTTTTCCATTCCATCAATAATCCGCACCAATTCCCGCACCAAGCGCGGGTAATCCTTATCATATTCTTTTAGTGCATTTTCCGCCCGCACACGCGATTTTTCCAGCATCTCCAAAGAATGATTTTTTGCTTTTCCAAGGGCAATTGCTTCGTCCAAGCTGCCTAAATAGCGCATTTGCTGCGCGGCGATGGCGATGATTTTTGTCCATTCCTGCGTGAGTGTGCGGATATTCTGCACTGTTGCCCGTAGGGCGGCGGAAATATCGGTGATTTCATTGGTCATCACACCAAAAACTTTCCCCGCATCGCCAATCTGGGCGGAGGATATTTTGGCATTCATGGAAACCAGCGTAATTTCATGCGCCAAATCCAGAAGGCTGGTCACATGGTAACGCACACCCAGCGCGGACACCAGCGTTTTTTGGATTTCATTAAATTGATTATTTTGCATAATACAACAACCCCGATTTGCGGTATTGTATAAATAAAATTCCAAATCACGATTGATCTGGATCAATTATTGGCAATCAACCAATTCGCATACGGCAACCACAGTTCGCGTTTGGCTTTGCTACCTACTATCATGCCGACATGCCCTGCGCTGGGGTGGATTACGGTTGCCTGTGGCGTGGCGGCGGCTAGCGGCATGGCGCAGGCAAATGGCACAACATTATCATTCTTCGGAATGGCAATAAATGTCGGCAGGGTAGCAGGCGGTGGCGCAATTTTTTTGCCCGCCACCATCGCCCGCCCCGCCATTAAATCATTCCCCTGCGCCCAGCCGATTAGGCAGTCCCGCGCAACGCCAGCAGTCATCGGCACGCCGTCATTCACCCAATGCTCCAATGCCACAAAATCGCGGGCGGCGCGGCTGGTTTCCTCCATTTCAAAATAGCGGCGGAATTTATGCTCAAACAAAAACGGATCGGTCAGGTAAAATAGCGACTGGATGAACTCCGCCGAAAGAGTTTCCTGTTCGTTTATGGTTTTTGTGATTTCCGCCTGCCATTTTTTATCCAGCACAAAGGGCGAAAATTCTGGGCAGTAAAAATCCCAAGGCGTGGCGAGTAGTGCTAGCGAGGAAATTTTTCGTGGGCGGAGTTTGCTGGCGGCAAGAGCCAGCACACCACCCATGCAATAGCCCGCCAGCGCGATTTTCCCGCCATATATTTCCGCCAGATAATCAATGGCGGGCGCGAGTATTTCACTCACATAATCCGCAACGGCAAACTCTGCCTCAGCCGCACTCGGCGTTCTCCAATCCAGCACGATGGGATAGATATTTTGGGTGGCAAGAAAGCGTAGGAAACTGCGCTCCTCCTCCAGATCCAAAATATAATAACGATTGATGAGCGAGGGAATAAACAGAACGATATTTTGAAAATTTTCCGCGCCCTGCCCATAATCCAGCAGCCGCGCCGCGCCCGTTTGCCAAATAACTGGTTTTTCGGCAAGAACCCGCTGATACGGAGTTTCGTAGTAGCGCAAAATGCCCGAAAGCATCTGGCTAGTCCGCTTTTTTGCCTCGTCCTGTAGGGCGTTTTGCAGCTTGAGGTTTTGCTGGTCTTGCAGATTTTTTGGCAGGTTTTTTGCCTGCAACCTGTCCTTCAAGGGCAATAATCCTGCGTTCGCACATTGCAAGGCGAAAGGCGAGGCTAGCCAACTCATCACGCTGATGGTCAGATGGATTGGCAGAGTGGGAAGAGGCGTTTGGCTGGGCATCATTCGGATTTTGCATATTTTTGAACAGCCCTAGCATAGCCTCAATAAATTTTTTGTCACCCATCATTGACGCCATTTGTTTTTGCCATAAATCCAGCATTTCCTTGGCTAGATCGGGGTAGGGGCTAGCATTCATAGTTTTTTCCTCCCATACTTGTTTTTTTCTCAATGGCTTACCGAGCGCAAAGCAACAATTTGTAACAATGCTAATCAAATGCTTAAGCCTTCTAGTTGCGAATGATTATCAACTGCAAATAAAAAAGTCTACTCCCAGTATTCCACTTTTTTACAAAACCTCAACCGCCATTTCCCAGCCAATAAGGCATCATAGCATAGGAAAATATGGTCTGGTAGGGCTTTATTGGGTCATGATTTTGCGTAAATAATTAATAAATTGTCACAAAACTTTAACAAAAGCGTAATAATTTGGTAATAATTATGGTGGTAGGGTTAGTTTTATTGGTTGCATGGATAATGAATTAAAGCAGGAGGCTATATGGCTGTAGACATGTATGATAAAGGTGTATTGAGGCTTGAATGGATTAATCATAGAGGAAGCTTCTCTGTAGATTTGAGCAACGACCTAGACTCGCTTGATAGAGCTCAGCATATGATTCATAAGCTAGAAAGAGACTATGGAATAACAGCAAAACAATATGGCAACTCTTTATTTATTGAAGATCCTAAAAGCGTTGAACGCTTTCAAGGCTATCTTGGATTAAGAGCGAAAGCTGGAACACAAACATGGCAAGCAAGTAGCAATGAACAATATTTGAAGACTGATATAAGTAGCCTTGAAATTGAAGATAAAGGAAAGCTTTTACAAGAACTCAGGGTTGCGGCTGTAAAAAAAGGACTTAGCGCAGACGCTATTCAATTTGGGACTGATTCCGCAGGGCATTCTGTTATCTTAATGCCGCATGACATAAAGTACCATGATCTAACTGAGCATTTACAGAAAAGTGCAGAGATCCCCAAGCTTTCTGGGACTACTAAATTTTTTGAAAAACACGGCAAAAAACTCGGGTGGATTGGTGCGGGTGCTGTCGCACTGGCTGGAGCTTTTATGTCTGGCAAAGCTAAGGCGGATGAAGGCGGAAGCCTAGGTGAGGTGGCTAGTGCCGCTGCTGGTGGTGCTGCGGATGGCATCCCTGTAGTAAATTCTGCAAAATCAGCAAATGAAGGTCGTTCTGATGAAGCAATAGCAAGAGCTGCAGATATTATACCTCCAGTTGGCGAAGCAAATAGGTATCTACAAAGATTATATGCATTTGCTACTGGGCAGAAGACAGATATTGAAGCAGGCATGTTTGAAGACAGTGCATATCTTATGAAATATGCTGCTGGCAAAGGGAATGAATGGATTAATGCACTACAAAATTGGATAAACCAGTCTATCAAAGAGATGGCAGCAAGTGAAGGTAAGCCTATAGACCCACAACACCAAGCTATTGTAAATCAAATTTTAGCCAACACAGGGCAGCAAGCAAGCGTAGAAAATGAAGACAAGCCGCAACATCTAAACCTTGCCCACAGCTAGAGTGCAAACCCGCTGATGATGGGCATACGCAAGCTCCGCCGCCAGTGGCTGGTGTTGCTCAAACCCAACGAGTAGTGGGTGGGTGAGGGAACTTCTAACTTCGCGTGAGTTGAGATAGCAGTTTTTTATAATTCTCTGACTCTAATTGCAAACCTTCCGCGAGTGACAGGTTCATATTTGTCGTTGCGCGTTTTATTGCCGCCACTGAAGATGCTGGATTCGTGGCAATGGTTTTTGCCACTTCTAGCGCGTCACGCAGCAAGTTTTCTGGCGCAGATATTTTATTCACCAGCCCAAGCGCGAAAGCTTCGGTTGCCGAAAACGGCTTGCCAGTGTAGAGCAGCTCGCGGGCGCGGCGTGTGCCGATTGCTCGCGGCAAGGTTTGCGTACCGCCCGTTCCGCACATTATTCCCAAAGTCACTTCGGGCAGGGCAAAGCGGGCAGTTTCCGCCGCGTAAATAAAATCGCAAGCCAGCGCAAGCTCCAGCCCGCCGCCATAAGCCGCGCCGTTCACCGCCGCGATGACAGGCACAGGGCAGCCCATAATAGCGTGCAAAACCTCGCGGAAAAGCTGGTGCTGCTCCTCCCACTCGGAAAGCGAAAACCCCGCCCGCTGCTTCAAATCCGCGCCCGCGCAAAAAGCCCGCTCGCCCGCCCCAGTTAGGATTACGGCGCGGATGTCCCCCGCCAAATTAGCAAAAATATCCTTAATTTCCAGTGCCATCTGTGAATTAAGCGCATTGGCGACCGCGGGGCGCGAAAGGGTTAAAATGGCAACGCCACCCTCATTAATTTCCAATTTTGTGGTTAATTCTGGCATAAGGCTGTTAAAATACTTGAAACTTCCTAAAAAACCAGTAAATAAGTCATTCGTGTAAATTTTATTGAATAGAGATATAGTCATGACCTTACCTTTGATGCCAAAAGCAACCGCCGTGTGGCTGGTTGATAACACCGCTCTAACCTTTGAACAAATCGGGGCTTTTTGTGGAATGCACCCGCTGGAAGTGCAGGGGATTGCTGATGGTGAAGTGGCGGGTGGCATTCGCGGTGAAGACCCGATTGCTGGTGGGCAGCTATCGGCGGAAAATATTGCTGAGTGCGAAAAAGACAGCGAAAAACGCTTGGAACTGCTCGGCAGCGCGAAGCAATATATCATGCAAAAAACCAAGGGCAGCCGCTACACGCCAGTTGCCCGCCGTCAGGACAAGCCTGACGCTGTGGCTTGGTTGGTTAAAAACTATCCGAATATGACCGACGGGCAAATCGGCAAGCTTGTTGGCACAACCAAAAACACCATTGTTGCCGTGCGGACAAAGTCACACTGGAACACGGCGGGTATCAAGCCACGCGACCCTGTTTTGCTCGGTCTTTGCACCCAAACGCACCTAGACGCTGCTGTTGCCAGCATTAAACATGCGCCAGTTTCGGAAGCGAACGAGGCTTAGTTTTGCATGATCGATGACACAACATCAGAATTGGATAAAAAAGCCCAGAAGTTTTTGCGGGATTTGAACATTGAACTTGGTCATGATTACCCCATAGAAAATGAACGGTCGTTCAGTGATATTTTCCCTAAATATAGCATAACTCCAGCAGATTCTGACAGACCAGTTTCTGAGAGGCTTGCGACTGCCTATAATTTGTTGACGGAGGAAGAAAAACAAACCGCACACGCCATTGCTAAAAGGGCGATAATATTGTGTTTGGGGCATTCTGATTCCATAAGGAATACCAGTAATTTGATGTATTTTTTTCATGATATAGACGAAACCCTAGAATCCGTGAATGACATATTACCAGAAGTGCTTGAATTTAAGGGAGGTGGTCAATCGCGACCGAAGTTATTGTCAAAAATTGTAGGTTTTCTGTCATCTTGGGGAATAAAAATTGATGTCAGCCAAGAGCTTTGGGAAGATGTTATAAAAAATATTGAGCCAACAGGAATGGCAAAATTGCTTACTTATCTGAAAGAAAATTCCACTCCGCAGATTAACCTTGGTTCAATTTGTGATTTAGCTCTTAATCGGATAGATGAAAACACTGGCGTGCTTTTGGAATTCCGTCAATCGCCGAATGAACTCAAAGGATTATTCTCTCGAATTCGCTCAGAGTGTGCTGGTCTTAGCGGAAGAGGGAAAGACGGCAGTGCTTATTTGGGCTAGCTAGCCAAAAAAACACTGTGTTTTCCGCCATTTGCTAGGGCTTGTAGCGGGTGGTTTTCAGTTCCTCGGGCAATTATCATATTGCAGCCAGCAGCGGTTGCTATTTTTGCTGCGGCGATTTTTGTCGCCATGCCGCCCGTGCCGACGCTGCTGCCCGCGCCGCCCGCCATTGCCTCAATCGTGCGCGTTATTTCGCGGATTTCCGCTTGGAAAACAGCGTTTGGGTTGGTTCGTGGGTTTTCGCTATATAGCCCATCAATATCGGAAAATAAAATTAGCAAATCCGCGCCCGCCATCTTCGCCACATGCGCCGCCAAGCTATCATTATCGCCGACCCGAAGTTCCTCGGTTGCCACTGTGTCATTTTCATTAATAACAGGCACAATGTGCGGGTTTTTAAGCAGAGTTTCCAGCGTGTTGCGGGCATTCATAGCGCGAGTGTCGCTGTTAATATCATCGGCGGTTAGCAGAATCTGCGCCGCGTATAGCTCGGATTTTTGGGTATCATCAAAGGCTTTTTGCCAATAACCAATCAAATGCGCTTGCCCGCAAGCTGCCGCTGCTTGTTTTTCTTCCAATAATAATTTCTGCATTCCATAATTGAGCATTAACCGCCCAACACCAACCGCACCCGAGGTAACGATTATTATTTCTTTTCCTGATTTTTTAAGCTCGGCAATATCATGCGCCAGCGTTGCCAGCCATTCAGTCCGCACAAAACCATCCTCGCCAATAATCAGCGATGAACCAATTTTGATGACAATTCGTTTAGCAGAGTTTAGCATTTTTCTAATTTTTGTCCTAGCAATCACAGGTTTATTAATATTTTCTTAACCACGCATTACTATAATATGCGTAATCTTAATTGACATATCCGCAAACAAATAGCAAATATATTAGCATTATGAGCCAAATGACCAAAGCCACTAAGGATTCACGCAATTGGTATCGGGATCGCTACCAGTCTGTGCTGTTGCAGCGACGGTTGCTGTCTGGCTTGTGTGTGCTTTCCTTGCTCGCTACCATGATTTCAGTTTTGGCAATCGCGCAGCTTACCCCGCAAAAAAGCGTTGAGCCATTTGTTATACAGGTTGATGCAAAAACTGGCATAACACAGGTGGTTGATCCTCTTACTGTTCAGCAGATTACGGGTGTTGAGGCGGTGAATAATTTTTTCATCGTGCAGTATATCCGCGCACGCGAAGGCTATAATGTTCGGGATATTTCGCGCAATTATTCCACAGTGCGTGTGATGTCGGAAAGTGGTGCGGTTTATCCGCAATTTGTTAGTTCCGCTAATCCTAGTAATCCCAATAGTAATGCGGCGAGGATGGGCAGCAATGGTACGCGCACAGTTCGTTTCCGTTCCATCACATATTTGAAGCCTGACATGGCGCAAGCTCGCTTGCTTATTGAAGAAACGCCTGCTAAAGGTGAAACAGTGCAGTATTATAAAATTGCGACCATATCTTTTGAATACGCAAAATTGGAGTTAACCCCCGAGGAACGCTATATTAATCCGCTTGGCTTCCGTGTGAAAGAATATCGTTTAGATGAGGAAATAGCAGCAAAATGAAAATTAGAAAAAACCTCTTGATATTTAGCGTTGTTGTCGGTCTTACGCCCGCTTGGTCTTGTCTTGCTGATGGGAAAGATGCTCCCAAATTGGTAACTCCTGCGCTGCCTTCTGATTCGCGGATTAAGGTTTTATCGTATGATGAATCCGATGTGTATGTCATCCGCACGAAATATGGCTATCAAACCAATATTGTTTTTGACCCGCTGGAAGAAATTCAAACTATCTCGGTTGGCGATCGTAGCTTGTGGCAGATTATCCCAGCAGGAAATCGCTTGTATATCCGCCCGCTTACCGAGGATATTAGCACGAATATGACGCTGCTCACCAATAAACGGTCTTACGAATTTGATATAAAATCAGTTGATGCTAAGGACGACAGCAATATCTATGTCGCAAGATTTATGTATCCAGATAAAAAACCGCAAGCGAGTTTCGCACAAACTGCAACCGTAGTTCCTGCAACTGTCGTCCAGCCAGCAATTGTAAAGCCAGCGGCAACTTCAAATGCTCCTGCGCTGCCTGTTCACCCGAACTATAGCTATACTTATTCTGGTGCGGATGCGCTTGCGCCTGCGCGAATATATGACGATGGAAAATCTACTTTCATAAGCTACCAATCTCTTGGCAAGCAGTTCCAGCTTCCTTCGGTGTTTATCGTTGGTGCAAATGGCAAAGAAACACCTGCAATCACCAGCGTTCATGGCTCTGACATAACGGTGAGTGCGGTGGCGGGTGAGATGGTTCTAAGAAGCAATGCTGGCGAGGTGCGGGTTTATAACGAGGCACTAAATCCGAAGATTGCACCTGCAGCACAAACCGAAGGAGGGGCAAATGGACGATAATAATCAGCCGCCTCCTTACGACCCAAATGACCAGCCAAACCAGCAATATAACTCTGGAAACGGCGGCGTACATGCTAGCAAGCCGTCGCTGAGTGGCAGCTCGATAAAAGTTGTTGTTGGCGGCGTAGTGCTGTTGGTTTTTGCGGTTTATATGCTTAGCTCGATTTTTGGTAGTGCGCCGAAGGAAAGCGGAACAGATTTGCTGGGTGCGGATAAACAAAAAGAAGCTAGTCAAGTTGCCAAAGCGGGCGATGAAAACGCAGGATTGCCGCCAGTAGTTCTTCCGCCGCCGCCAAAAGCTGGTTTAGAGCCACCACCAATTGATGACGGCTTTACTCCGCCACCAGAAATTCCTTCCGATGAAAAAATTACCGAGCAAGCGGGCAAAGGTATTGAAATTCCGCCGCCGCCACCGTTGCCGCCAGTCGCTGAAGCCTCAACCAGCAAGCTGGCTATGAATGATAAAGATACTCAGGCGAGAATTCGCTCTAATATGCTTATTGTTGATGGCGGAAAAACCGAAGCAGGGAACAGCAGCGCGAGTGCGGCAAACCAATCTCTCGACAAAAGCGACCCTAATCGTGCTTTTTCCAACGCAGTTATTCAAGGGACAACCGCTGAAAAACAAATGGCTACTCGCTTGAATAATTTGAGTATGACAATCGCGCAGGGGAAAATCATCAACGCCGTTTTGGAAACTGCGATTAACACGCAATTACCGGGGACGCTGCGGGCGATTGTCAGCCGCGACACTTATGCGGAAACTGGTAGAACTGTGCTGATTCCCAAGGGTTCTCGCTTAATCGGAACATATAACACGGGCATATTGCAAGGGCAAAACCGCGTGATGATTGTGTGGACGCGGCTTATTCGCCCAGACGGCATCGACATTATGATTGGCTCACCTGCGATTGACGGGCTGGGTCGGGCAGGTATTGAGGGGAATGTTAACAACCGTTATATGGAGATATTTAGCGCGGCAATCCTTACTACCGCCCTTACTCTTGGTGCTGCGGTGGGGACGGAGGCTTTGCTGCCTAGCGACAACACCACCACAACAACCAACACCGATGGCAGCCAGACTACTAATGCCACGCCAGCACAACAAGCCGCTGGTGACGCAGTTGACAATCTGACCGATATTTCCAAATCAGTGGTTGGTAAATTAATTGACATCCGCCCGACCATCACCATCGATCAAGGAACGCGGGTTAATGTATTTGTCAATCGTGACTTGACCTTCCCTGCTGATTCGGAAAACGCCTTGTTCGTGCAGTAGTAGGATATGACTGGTTGTTTTTTAACACTATCAGCCTTGTCACCCCGTTTTTATAACGGGGTCTGGGGCTGCAAATTTGATCATTGGTTTTGTCACCAGATCCCGCAACGAGTGCGGGATGACAACAAACGGTAGAAAAAAATGGTTACATCGCTTACCGCTCTTGACACCTACCTTGCACCACTCAAGCCGTTTTTTGACCAGCCGAAGGTGAGCGAAATATCCATCAATAAACCACAGGAAATCTGGGTAGAAATTGGCGGCGATATGGAGCGACACGATGTTCCTGAGCTGGATTATGAACATCTGAAGGCTCTGGGGCGGCTGGTGGCGCAGTACGGCGAACAGCGCATCAGCGAGGAGTCGCCGCTGCTATCAGCAACGCTTCCGCAAGGTTTTCGTATTCAGGTGGTGTTCCCGCCAGCTGTTGAGCCGTCGCTGATTGCTATTTCCATTCGCAAATCCACCATTGTAAATCTGGACTTGGATCAATATGAGGCTCTGGGTGCGTTTCAATCCACCATGGTGCGGCAAGAAGCCAATCCAATTGACGCAAAGCTTCGCGCCCTGCTTGATGCGGGCAATGTGAAGGACTTCATAAAGCAAGCCATCCTCGCCAAGAAAAATATCATTATCAGCGGCGGGACATCCACTGGTAAAACTACTTTTCTTAATGCTGCCTTAAAAGTTATTCCGCCTACGGAACGAGTTATAACCTGCGAGGATGCGCGGGAAATCCTCATTCCGCATTTGCCCAATCGCGTGCATTTGCTGGCTTCCAAAGGCGGGCAGGGGCGTGCCAAGGTGGATATGCAGGATTTGATTGAAGCCTGCCTGCGCCTGCGCCCTGACCGCCTGATGCTGGGCGAGTTGCGCGGCAAAGAAGCATTTTCCTTCATGCGGGCGGTAAATACTGGGCATCCGGGGTCGATTTCCACCCTCCACGCCGATTCGCCCGCCCTTGCCGTTGAGCAATTAATCCTTATGATTATGCAAGCAGGGCTGGGCATCACCCGCGAACAGATAAAAAGCTATGTAGAAAATGTGATAAATGTTATAGTACAACTAAAACGCGGCGCACATGGAATGCGCTTCGTTTCGGAAGTTTATTTTAAGGAGGGGATTTAGTGGTGAGTGGTAAGTGGTAAGTGGTAAGAATTTCTTACTTGACTTGCCACTCACCACTTACCACTCACCACTAATATGGCAGACGATTATAAATCAGTAAATAAACGCAGGCAAAACGCGAATGACGCGTTTGTGATGTTTATCATCACCATTTTGGTGGTAATTCCGACGCTTGGCGGCGTTGTGCTGAGTATGTATTTACTCTATGGGCAGCAATATCTTGTCAATTATTCGCACCGTCCAGATTTAATTTTAACGCAATATCTGCGCTTGCTGGACTGGTGGTGGCTTAATCATTCCAGAGCTGGAATGTTTGACTATACCTTAAAAATTGCTGCGCCTCCCGCTGGCGGTATAGTTTTTGGTCTAACGCTTTTATTTGTCGCTCGTGCGCCGCTGCTTGATTTTCGCCCGTTCAAGCTCAAAGAAAGTGTGCATGGTGATGCCCACTGGGCGAATGAAAGCGAAATCCGCAAGGCAAAACTGCGGGCAAAAAAGGGCATTCTACTTGGGCGAACTGGGAAGAATGACTATCTGATTGCCGATGATTTTCAGCATATCCTGCTCTTCGCGCCGACGGGTGCGGGTAAGGGGGTGGGCTTCGTAATTCCGAACTTGTTATTCTGGGAAAATTCTATTGTCTGCCATGATATTAAACTGGAAAACCACGAGCTAACCAGCGGTTATCGTCGGCGCAAAATGGGGCAACAGGTGTTCTTGTGGAATCCTGCTGATCCTGATGGTATTTCGCATTGCTATAACCCGCTGGATTGGATTTCGGAAAAACCCGGTCAGATGGTGGATGATGTGCAGAAAATGTGCAATCTGATTTTGCCTGAACAGGAATTCTGGCAAAACGAAGCTCGCTCGCTGCTGATGGGGGTTATTTTATATCTCGTTGCCGTTCCTGAAAAAACTACCAGCTTCGGCGAGGTGGTGCGCACCATGCGCTCGGACGATGTGGTGTATAACCTTGCGGTTGTGCTGGATACTATCGGCAAGCGCATCCACCCTGTGGCATATATGAATATAGCGGCGTTCCTGCAAAAAGCTGATAAGGAACGCTCGGGCGTTATTTCCACTATGAACTCTGGGCTGGAACTCTGGGCGAACCCGCTGATTGACTCCACAACTGCGCGGTCTGATTTTGACATGCAGCAACTAAAACGCCAGAAAATGACGGTTTATTGCGGCGTAACCCCCGACAACTTAAAACGGCTTGAGCCGCTGCTAAAAGTGTTTTACCAGCAAGCGACTGACTTCATGACGCGCTCTATGCCGAAAAAAGACGAGCCATACGGCGTTATGTTCATGATGGATGAGTTTCCATCGCTCGGCGAAATGCCGCAATTCCAAGTGGGTATTGCCTATTTCCGCGGGTATCGCGTGAAACTGTTCCTGATTGTGCAAGATACGCAGCAGCTAAAAGGCATTTACGAAGAAGCGGGCATGAACAGCTTCCTTTCCAACTGCTATTACCGCATCACCTTTGCCGCGAATAACATGGAAACTGCTAATTTGATTTCACAGCTTATCGGCAATAAAACCGTGCAGCAAAGCTCGCACAACATGCCGAAATTCCTTGACCTCAACCCAGCGGCGCGGACGGTGAATACCTCGGAAGTGCAACGCGCATTGCTACTACCGCAGGAGGTGGTGACGCTGCCACGCGAAGATCAAATTATCCTTATTGAGTCATTCCCGCCAATTCGCACCAAGAAAATTTTCTATTATCAGGATAGATTTTTCATGCGCCGCTTGCTGCCGCAAGAGCCAATTCCGCAGCAAGAACCGTATGACCCACGCAAGAAAAAAGCTGCAGAAAAACCACCAGAAAAACCAGCAGAGCCAACTCCGCCGCCAGAAGCTAGTACTTAGCCTATTCATAATCTCTACTCCAGCTTGCTGCAAACGGCGTTTTCTGCGCTTCCACTGCTCATGTACTTGCGTGTACGACTTAAGCTGCGGTTATTGGAATTTGAAGGATAGGGCGCAGTTTTTATCTGTATTTGTTAATGAATAGGTTTGCAAAAAATAGTTTGGATTTGTAGATGATAATCCATGTAAATCAAAGCATGATGTTGGTTGCCCTGCTGCTATCCATCCACCATGTGGATAAAATGTTCCATTTGGCGTTCCTGAAACACCAACTGCATCTGAATCTATCCCGCTAGGTGGTGCGCCAACATACCTTGCATGAACCCTGCCAGTGTTTGGCATTCCATCATCCATCTTACTATCAATAGCATATGCTTGCTGCGGGGTAAGGGCGGGTATAGCTGCTGTACACCCTGTGCATCCACCATAGCCAAAAATCTGCGTAACTGCTGCCAGAATAAAAAAATTAGCAGCTCCATTTAATGTATATCCAGGTGCAATAGCAGCGCTATATCCAAGACCCCCATATCTTAAGGTTGCACCAAGAACAAAAACGGAATTACCTTGCTCAATTTTTGCCTTTGGCATGTATTTAGCTATTCCGTCAGGAGTGTTTTTATCAGCAACTAATGGATATGTTGAATTGGTGGCTGTCGAAAACGAATCTCCTATAAGCCCTGCCTCACTTAAATCCCTCCAGAATACCGACACTTCACCAGTTCCCTGATATGCCGCCCCATTCCATCCAGCTGATACCCACCCCATTAAGATTCCGTCACCATTACCTTGACCGTAATCAGTTCCCCTAGCCACAAATCCAAACGCACTAGCCGTTGGGTCGGGAATATCCCCTGGTAAATAGCCGTATTTTAACTTGAAGGTATTAACCGCCGTTTGATATTTTTCAATCTGGCTAATTTGACTTCTAATTTCCGCCGCTTTGATTAAATCCTGCCCAACTAGCACCCCACCGACTAGCAGCCCGATTATCATAAGGACAATAGAAAGCTCTATTAGAGTAAAGCCATTGCTCCTTACTCTGTGCTGTCCTTCAACAGTCGGATAAACACACTGCGGCGAATATGGATAAACTATTTCCTTCATGGCTTAATTAAGCCATAAAACCCTAAGATTTCAAGAAGATAATTAATTATCGGGAACCCCACCACAGCGATTGAATAAACACGCATCCCGTCAGGCGTGTGTGGCGGGTTGTTTTCCCATCCCCCGCCCAAAAAACCCAATATGGGGGGGGGAGGGAATGCCCGAAGCCATTAAGCCCGCTCTCTGCGCCTAGTGTCGAATGCGTCGCGGATTTTTTCGCTTATAAAAACAATCAGCACCAGCAACAGCGAAATAGTTATAAATCCTGTAAATCCTAGCCATGGTGCTTGCGGATTGTTTTTGCCTTGTAGCAATAATTCGCCAAGCGATGGTGAGCCAACAGGTAGCCCGAAACCAAGGAAATCCAGCGTGGTTAGCGCGGTTATTGCGCCACTCATCATAAATGGGATCATGGTGAACGCCGCGACCATTGCATTAGGCAGGATATGGCGGAGCATAATCCGTGGCTCGGAAACGCCAAGTGCGCGGGCGGCTTTGACGAAATCAAAATTCCGCGCCCGCAGAAATTCAGCGCGCACTACACCCGTCAGCGACATCCACTTAAACATCAGCAAAATAACCAGCAGCCACCAGAAATTCGGGGTAACTAGGCTGGCAAGGATGATGAGCAAAAACAGCTCTGGCAGTCCACTCCAAATTTCCATAAAGCGTTGGAACAGCAAGTCTGTCCACCCGCCGAAATAGCCCTGTACTGCGCCAGCCAGAATGCCAATTACCGCGCTGGAAATAGTTAGCATCAAACCAAACAACACCGATATGCGAAAGCCATAAATCAGCCGCGCCAGAACATCACGCCCTTGGTCGTCTGTACCAAGTAAGTTCACTGCGGAAGGGGGCGAAGGGGCAGGGCGACCGAGGTCGTAATTAATGGTGCTATAGGAAAATTTTATCGGCGGAAAAATCATCCACCCGTTTTTGTTAATTGCCTCTTCTATGAATTGGTCGCGGTAAATTGCCTCGGTTTCGAAATCTCCACCAAATTCTTTGTCGCTGTAAGTTGCAAATACTGGAAAATAAAATTTATCATTATATTTCATGATGATTGGCTTGTCATTGGCGACAAGTTCAGCAACTAGGCTGGTTAGGAAGAGGGCGAGGAAGATGATTAGGCTTATAGGAAGCCGAGTGTAGAGTGTGGAGTGTGGAGTTTTTTTTACGCCCACATTTTTCTTACACTCAACACTCAACACTCTACATTCATTCTTCATAATTCATAACTCCCAAACCAACTAAGACATTTGGCAATCACTTCGTCCCAGTGGCGCAGCAGGGCGTGGTTGCCACCTTCATATATAACCAACTCGTGAATTTTACCAAGTGCGGCAAGCTTTTCGGCAAGGCGGGTGGAATGACCAAGTGAAACTGCCTCATCGGCTGTGCCATGTAGTAAGAGCAGGGGGGTGGAAATCTCCTCCGCCCAGCAAACCGCCGAGCGGTTTAAGATAGCATCATCAGGACTATTCAAATAATTCGGAATGGTTGTTTTATAAACCTGTTCTTCTATTAATGGGCGTTCGACCTTCCACTCTATTAAATCAGACAGTCCAGCGATGGAAATGGCAGCGTTGAAAGTTTTATCCTTACGAAGCGACAAATAGGTCATCATCCCGCCGCGGGAATGCCCAAGCATAAATATATTTTTCCCGTCCCATGCGGGATTTTGTTTGGCTATTTCTAATAAATTAAAAATATCGTTTAGATCATCTCCACCAAATTCATCCGCCCCTTGCCCGCCGTCATTGCCACGATAATTTGAGGCATAAACCAGATAGCCAGTACGCGCAAATGGCAGCATTGCACGCAAAACTGTGCGTACAGTAAGCCTGCCATAATCACGAGTTCCTCCGCGATTATAAATGAGGATAGGGTGTTTTTTTAGGTCAATTTTGGCAGGAAAGCAGGTTATTCCATTTACTTGTAAGCCATCGCTATTGTAAATAATTCGTTGTGTTATAGCATCACTAACCGCTTCATATTCCTTGCAAATTTTGGTATAAAATGCTTCAGGTAATGGCGAAGGGAAGGCAGGAATTTTAGTAAGATTTTCCAAGCTTTGGGGGACAAAAGTTTCGGATGAAATCATCACACTTCCCTCCGTTCAAAATCAATCCGTGGGTCGACCCATGCGTAGACGAGGTCGCCGATTAGACCAGTAATTAATCCAAGTAGCGTGAAGATAAAAAGCGTGCCGAACATAACTGGGTAATCGCGCCCGATGACTGCTTCATAGCCGAGCAAACCAAGACCATTTAGCGAAAAAATAATTTCGATAAGTAACGCGCTGGTGAATAAAATACTAAGCATCGCGGAAGGAAAACCAGCAATTATCACCAACATGGCATTGCGGAACACATGCCCATATAAAACTTGGTTTTGTGACAAGCCCTTTGCGCGGGCGGTCAGTACATATTGCTTGCTGATTTCCTCGAGAAAATAATTTTTGGTGAGCATGGTAAGGCTTGCAAACCCGCTAATTACCATGGCGATGACGGGCAGGGTGATATGCCAGAAATAGTCGGTGATTTTGCCAACTAGTGACAGCTCGGCAAAATTGTCGGAAACCAAACCTTTTAGCGGAAACCAGCTTAAATAATTGCCGCCTGCGAACAGGATAATCAATAAAATGGCGAATAAAAAACTAGGGATGGAATAGCCGATAATAATCGCCCAGCTGCTCCACAGGTCAAAGCGAGAGCCATTGCGGACGGCTTTGCGGATGCCTAGTGGAATGGAAATCAGGTAAGTAAGCAGCGTCGTCCATAGCCCGAGAGAAATAGTAACTGGCAGAGTTTGCCAAACTAGAGTTGTCACTTTTTCATTGCGGAAGAAACTCTCGCCAAAATCAAGCCGCAGATAATTCCCCATCATCTGCCAGAAGCGTTCCAGCGGTGGTTTGTCAAAGCCATACATTTTTTCAATTTGGGCGATGATTTCAGGATCTAATCCCCTTCCACCGCGGTAGAGTGATTGCCCAGCATTAGCAGCTAATGGCTTGGCGGCAAGATCGCTACCGCTGCCAGAAATTCTATCGGTTGCATGACCAGAGGTAATGTCAGTAAGCGATGCCACCATGCGCTCCACAGGCCCACCGGGGGCGACCTGTACAATAGCAAAATTTAGCAGCATAATCCCAAACAAAGTCGGGATCATCATAAGCAAGCGGCGGAGGATGTAGTTGGTCATTGCTCAGTTGTTAGTCTTTAGTTGTTAGTCTTTAGTCAATAGTGTACACATAACCGAATAATACTCAATTGCTAACAACTAAAGACTAATAACTTACCACTATTATGATAGAACTCCTCCTTATCCTTTGCCTTGGGCTTTCGTTTGGCAGTTTTATAACTTGCGCCAGCTATCGCTTGCCGCTGGAAATTGATGTTGTCAGCAAGCCTTCATTTTGTCCATCTTGTGACCATAAGCTTGGCTTTCGTGATTTATTCCCTGTTTTTTCGTGGTTGTTCCAGCGCGGAAAATGCGGGCATTGCAAAACGCCGATTTCGCCGCGCTATCCACTCATTGAAATAATAACGGGATTATTGTTCGTGTTTTTATATATCCGCTATGGCATTTCTTGGGAAATGGGCATTTTGGCGGCGATGTTGGTTATGCTGATGATTATGATTGTCGCTGATATTGAGCATTTTATTATACCCGACTGCGTTCACATTGTGCTGCTTCCGCTTGCCATTGCTCATCGTTATTTGCAGGATGCGATTGCGCCAGATATGCTCTGGGGCTTTGGTCTGATGGTGGGTCTGGCTCTTGCCCTACACTATGGCTATAGTGCCTTGCGCGGGCGGGCGATGCTGGGTTATGGCGATGTTAAATTTTTTGCCATAGTTGGCGTTTGGTTGGATTTGGCTGCGATACCTGCATTCTTGTTGATAGCGGGAATTCTTGGAGTGGTTTTCGGTATAATCTGGCGGTGGCTGGGGAAGGGGCAGGTTTTCCCCTTTGGTCCTGCGCTGGCGGTCGCATTGTTTATTTGCGTGGTTTTTGCAAAGACGGTTATTTATTGACCTTATACAAAAAAAACACTAATTACTGCCATTCACTAACCACTAACCACCATTCACCAATATGCACACATACCGCACACATACTTGTTCACAACTCACCAAAGCCAATGTCGGCGAAAGCGTAAAGCTCTCTGGCTGGGTGCATCGCAAGCGCGACCACGGCAATTTATTGTTCATAGATTTGCGCGATCATTATGGAATTACGCAACTCGTTGCAACCGAGGGCGCGAGAGCGTTTGCCGAGCTTTCTAGCGTGCGTCTGGAAAGCGTGATAACCATTTCGGGTAAAGTTTTGGCGCGGGCGGCGGAAACTATAAATAGCAACCTGCCAACTGGCGAAATTGAAGTTGCGGTTGGTGAGTATAACTTGGAATCCGCTAGCGATACCCTGCCTCTGCAAGTAAATCTTGATCGCGAATTCCCTGAAGAAACCCGCCTTAAATATCGCTTTTTGGATTTGCGCCGTGAAAAACTACATAAAAATATTATGCTGCGCTCAAATGTTATTGCGTCCTTGCGCCGCCGCATGATTGAGCAAGGGTTTAACGAATTCCAAACCCCGATTTTGACCGCTAGTTCTCCAGAAGGAGCGCGGGATTATCTCGTGCCTTCGCGCATTCATCCTGGGAAATTTTACGCCCTGCCGCAAGCACCGCAACAATTTAAGCAAATGCTGATGGTTTCTGGTTTTGACCGTTATTTCCAAATCGCCCCATGTTTCCGCGATGAGGACGGACGGGCTGACCGCAGCCCTGGTGAATTCTACCAGCTAGATATTGAAATGAGTTTTGTAACGCAGGAAGATGTTTTTGCTGCAATTGAGCCAGTCCTACACGGCGTTTTCAGCGAATTTGGCAATAAAAAAGTGACCGATTTCCCATTCCCGCGCATCACCTATTCTGAGGCGATGCTAAAATATGGTTCAGACAAACCAGACCTGCGCAATCCGCTTATTATTCATGATGTAACGAGTGTCTGGGATGGTGGTGGCTTTGCTATATTTAATAAAGTAATTGAATCTCATGGATTTATTCGCGCTATTCCAGCACCTAGATGTGCTGATAAGCCGCGCAGTTTCTTCGATAACATGATCGAATTTGCTAAATCTATGGGAGCACAAGGTCTTGCATACATTACATATAAAACTGCTGGAGAAATCAAACCAGAATCTTTTGGTGGGTCACTCGTAAAATTTCTTACTGTAGATAAATTAACAAAACTCGTTGATATTTGTGGTTTAAGACCTGGTGACGCGGTGTTTTTCTCAAGTGGTACTGAATTATCTGCTGCTAAACTTGCGGGACAAGTTCGTAATAAACTTGGCGAAGAGCTTGGTTTGATAGAGCAGGGAGAATATAAATTCCTGTGGGTGGTGGATTTCCCATATTTTGAATATGACGAAGACGAGAAAAAAATCATCTTTAGCCATAATCCATTTTCTATGCCGCAAGGAGGAATGGAAGCTCTGCTCACCAAAAATCCATTAGAAATTCTTGCTTATCAATATGATATTGTGTGCAACGGGGTGGAGCTTTCGTCTGGCGCAATTCGCAATCACAAGCCAGAAATTATGTATAAAGCTTTTGAAATTGCGGGTTACGGCGCGGAAACGGTGGACAGCAAATTCGGCGGGATGATTTCGGCGTTTAAGTTTGGCGCACCGCCGCATGGCGGGCTTGCCCCTGGGGTTGACCGTATGGTGATGCTCCTTGCTGATGAGCCAAATATCCGCGAGGTTATCGCCTTCCCGATGAACCAAAAAGCCGAGGATTTGCTGATGCAAGCTCCGAATGTTGCCGAGGAAAAAAGCTTGCGCGAGCTGCATTTGCAACTATCACCTAAAGCCAAGCAGATACTCGCGGAAGAAGCAGAAAAAACCGCGTAAAGCTCGGCTATTTCACAAAAAACTTCTTTCCTGTTTCCGTGCAATCATTGGCAGCGAGGCGCACAAAAATATCGGTTATGTTTTCGGGTTTTGGCAGAGTTTCTGGGTCTTCTCCCGGAAACGCCAACGCCCGCATACGGGTACGCACCGCCGCAGGGTCAATTAAATTCACGCGCAAATTGGTTTTTGTATTTTCTGCGGCATATACTTCCACCATATTTTCCAGCGCGGCTTTGCTCACTGAATATGCCCCCCAATAAGCATGTGTGCCGCTGGTAACGCCAGAAGTTACAAACATTGCCCGCGGATTTTCGGCTTTTTTAAGCAAGCCGTCAAAACAGCGGATAAGATGAAAATTGGCGGTGAGGTTAGTTGCGATGACCTTGTCCCACTCGTCTGGACTGGTGTGCGGCATAGGTGTTATTTCGCCCAAAACCCCAGCGTTTCCCACCAAAATATCTAACTTGCCGAATTTTTCGGCGATGGTTTGCGCCAGAATATCAATCTTTGGGAATTCCATTAAATCCAGCTGCACCAAGGTCGCTGTGCCACCCGCCGCCCTTATTTCATCGTCCAGACTTTCCAGATTTTTCTGTGTGCGCCCAACGGCAATCACATGCGCCCCTTCCGCCGCAAAGCGTTTGGCAACTGCGTAGCCAATACCCCGCGTTGCACCAGTGATAAGGGCTATGCGACCGCGGAGCATTTCGCATCCGTAAGTGGAATCGGGTAATCGCCAGAGAAGCAAGCATCGCAGAACTCTGGGGATTTGGCGTTGCGGTTGATGCCTGCGACGGCTTGATACATGCCGTCCAGCGAGATAAACGCAAGGCTATCCACGCCGATTAGTTTTGCCATTTCCTCAACGCTGTAATTGGCGGCGAGGAGTTGGTCGCGGGTTGGTGTATCCACACCGTAAAAACATGAATGGGTGGTCGGTGGGCTAGCAATCCGCATGTGAACCTCCGTCGCGCCAGCTTCACGCACCATGTTGACGATTTTTTTGGATGTCGTGCCGCGAACGATACTATCATCGACTAAAATTACGCGTTTTCCCGCCAAAACTGCGCGGTTGCCATTGTGTTTCAGCTTAACGCCAAGATTTCGTACCTGCGCCGATGGCTCGATGAATGTGCGCCCGACATAGTGATTGCGGATAATTCCTAGCTCAAAGGGGATTTTAGCCTCGCTGGCAAAACCAATAGCCGAAGGAATACCAGAATCAGGAACAGGCACAACAACATCCGCCGCCACTGCCGTTTCCCGAGCTAGCCACGCGCCGATATTTTTGCGGGTTTCATAGACATTTTTGCCCTCACTGATGGAATCAGGGCGCGAAAAATAAACATATTCGAAGATGCAAAAGCGTTTTTTGGCGGGTGCGAATGGTTTAAGCGAGCGCATACCGCTTGGAGTGATGATTACCACCTCGCCAGCCTCAATATCGCGCACATATTTCGCACCAACAATATCAAGAGCGCAGGTTTCCGAAGCCAGAATATAGCTGTCACCAAGCATTCCCAGAACCAGCGGACGCACACCAAGCGGATCACGCACGCCAATCAGCGTATTTTCGCACATCACCACCAGAGAATACGCGCCTTCCACCTGCGAAAGTGCGTCAAACAATCTGTCTTCAACCGAGGTTTTCTGCGAGCGAGCGATTAGGTGGATGATAACCTCCGTGTCCGAGGTTGATTGAAACAAGCAACCACGATTTATTAGCTGTTTTCTCAAAGTCATGGCGTTGGTGAGGTTGCCATTATGAGCCACACCCAGCCCGCCAAAGCTAAAATCGCCAAATAATGGCTGCACATTACGAAGCATAGTGTCGCCGCTGGTCGAATAGCGGTTATGCCCAATGGCGATATGCCCTTTTAATTTGCCGATAACTTCCGCTGAGTTGAAATTATCGCCAACCAAGCCAAGGGCGCGGTGGTTATAGAAATTAGCACCATCATAAGACACAATGCCCGCCGCTTCCTGCCCGCGATGTTGCAGGGCGTGCAAGCCAAGCGCGGTTAGTGCCGATGCCTCGCCATGGTCAAAAATTCCAAATACTCCGCACTCTTCATGCAGGCTATCGCTGTCTAAAAATGTCATTATTGCTCGCTCAAATTCTTACCAGTGTTACGCAAACCGCTCAGGATGTCATTAAAACTACTTGGGGCTTCTTTATTATTGCTATTTTCATCGCTGGCAGCATCATTTTCCTTCAAATTATTTGCCGCTTTGTTTTGTAAATTGCCCAATTCCTCAAGATAAGTCGGGGCAAGTTTTGCCAGCAGCAACGCGCCTTTTTCCGCGTAAGGCTTGGTTTTTGCCTGCTCCATCCAAGATGGCTCATGGTCTTTGGAAATTGCTAGCGACAACATGAAATAAGCGAAAGAGACAACGAATGCACCACGAGCTGCGCCAAAAAATAAACCGAGTATATTGTCAAACATGCCCATTTCGCTGCCTGATTTCAGAATTTTTATGATGAAGCGGTTGATAATCGCAAATACTATTAAAGAACCGATATACAGCCCAATGGTCGCGCAAATCGCCGCCATAAGTGGCTTGGTGAAATGTGGTTTTAGCATTTCGGCGGCTTGTGGGAAAAACTTAACCGTAATCACGCCCGCACCAACCCACGCCGCCAGTGACAAAATTTCTTTTACAAAACCGCGGAAAAAGGCGAATAAGCACGATAAAAACATTATGCCAATCACCACCATATCAAAATAATTAAACTGGGCTTCGACCATAAGAAATTTCCTGATAATAAATTCTTAAGAATATCACAGGATTTACGCCAGCTAAACACAAAAAGCAACAGACTTATTCATTGCCATAATTATATAAACTCGTGCCGTGCTTTTTCAGCCAGTCCCGTGAGTGTTTCCAGTTTGGACAAATTTGCGCTACATATGCCCAAAAAGCTGGGCTGTGGTTATGTTCGCGGATATGCGCCACCTCATGCGCCACCACATAATGCAAAACCTCTATCGGTGCGAAAATCAACCGCCACGAGAATGATAAATTTCCATCATGGCTACAGCTTCCCCAGCGCGAACTGGTATCACGCAAGCTAATTTTCCCAAGTTTTACGCCAAGCCTTGCTGCATAAATATCCGCCATCCTCATAATTTCAATTTTACATTTTTTTTGCAACCAAGAGCGCACACGCCGCGCCATAAATTCATTCGCGCCATGCACCTGTAGAGCGCCGCTCGCCTCGCTTATAATCCCGCGCCCGCCGACATATTTCAATGTTAGATTTTCTCCCAAAACGGGGATAATCTGCCCGTCCACGAAGCCTTTATTTCCAGAATGTTTTTGCAACTGCAAACGAATCCACTCGCGCTTTTGCTCAACAAAATTCAAGCCATATTTAAGGCTAACTGATTTTGGCAGAGTGAGGCTCACGCATTGGCGCAAGGGAGAATAGCGCAAAATAAGCCTGCGCGAAGTCTTGCGCTTGGTGACAATAATCGGCAGGCGCAATTCTTCGAATTGAATAAAAGATGTAGTCATGATTAATTTTATAAATTATACAGCGTGGTGAAGCTAGCTAATTAATAATGGAGAAGACTTATGAACCTACAAAAAATGATGAAACAAGCGCAGGAAGTGCAAAATAAAATCACCACCCTGCAAGCAAAAGTAGAAGCGGAAGAAACTGACGGCAGTGCTGGCGGTGGTGCGGTTACCCTGCGTATTAACGGTAAGCATGAGCTTTTGAAAGTGAATATCGACACCAGCCTGCTTAAAGCGGAAGAAAAAGAAATTTTGGAAGATTTAATCGTGGCGGCATTTCGTGATGCAAAAAATAAAATTGATGAATCCAGCAGCAGCCAGATGAAAGCAATCACAGGCAGCTTGAACCTGCCAGCTGGTATGAAATTGCCGTTTTAATCTACCGTATTTCTTGTGGCTCACTCCGATATTGACGAACTAATTCGCTTGTTTTCCAAGCTCCAAGGTTTGGGGCCAAGGTCGGCTCGGCGCGTGGTTTTGCAGCTTATCCGCAGCCAAGAGCAAATTATGAAGCCACTACACCACAGCTTGGGGCGGGCTTTGGAAACCATAAAAACCTGCACGATTTGCGGAAATCTGGATACGCATGAGATATGCGGAGTTTGTGCGGACGAACGGCGGGATAATTCGGTGATTTGTGTGGTGGAAGACCTCGCGGACTTATGGGCGATTGAACGCTGCAACCTTTACCGTGGGAAATATCATGTCCTTGGCGGCACGCTTTCCGCACTGGATGACCGCGGGCCATCACAGCTAAATATCGAACCACTGCTTGCCCGTGCGGCAAATTCCGCAGTGACTGAAATCATCCTTGCTACGAATGCCACTTTAGAGGGGCAAACCACCGCCCATTACCTAACCAACCGCTTGGCGGACGCGAATGTTAAGATTTCCCGTCTCGCTCAAGGCATTCCCATGGGGGGCGAGCTGGACTATCTGGATGATGGCACGCTTGGCGCGGCTCTCAAAGCGCGACTGCCGTTTTAGGTTCTGCCCAGAAATTCTACTATAGCTTGCTGCAAATGGCGATTTCCTGCGCTTCCGTTGCTCATGTATAAAACATACACTGCGCTACGGTTCTCGGAAACCACCATTTTCGCTATGCTCTAGCGAATTTCTGGGCAGAACCTAGAGTGTTTTTTAGGCGTAATTGGTTAATTCGACATAAAAATTGTCAAAATATCCAAAAACCTATTGAAATTTAGCAAAAAAGCTTTATCTCTCTTCTGTTTTATACCTATTTGTCCCTCGTTCCTCTTGTAGGAGTTTTTTATGTGGTGGCTATTGTTGGGTAAGGAAAATAAAAAAGCTGATAAAGGTGGTGAAGCTATGAGCAAAAAGAAAGTTGCCGTGAAGAAAACTGCTGTAAAAACTGTGGCGAAAGCTGTGGCTAAACCATCGGCGAAGAAAGCTGTAAAAACCGTTGTTAAAAAGCCTGTTGCGAAGAAAGCTATGGCGAAAAAACCAGTTAGCAAAACCGCAGTAAAAAAACCAGTAAAGCCAGTAAAAAAAGTTGCTCCTAAAAGCAGCCAAAACCAAAAATCAGGAAAATTGCAAAAAAACTTGAAGATAGCAGCAAAATCGCTATCAAAGCATTCCGTGAAGAAACCTATTAAAAAACCAGTGGCAAAGGTAGCTGCACCAAAAGTCTTACCAAAAGCGAAAATTTTAACAAAAACATTACCCGAAAAGAAAATTACAACACAAATGACAAATAAGCCGACTAACAACAAGAAAACTGTAGAAGCCAAAAACACCAAACCCGCCAATAAAGCGACCGCGAAAGTTGCAGAGAAAGCTGCTGGGAAAACCATAGATAAAAAACCAGCAAACAAGGAAGAATTGCAACAAGCCGTTGTTCGCAAGCTGCTTTCTATGGGCAAGGCGCGTGGTTTTATAACCTATGACGAGCTAAACGCGGTTCTGCCAGCGGATGAATTTTCGCCAGAAACTATAGACGCGGCGATTGGTGCGCTTGCCAGTGCTGATATAAGCGTTGTTGAAGAGGACGCGGCAACCGACCCAGCCGATCGTCCAGATGCGGCGGAAGCAGCGGAAGAAATCGAGAATGTTGGGCGGTCTGATGACCCTGTTCGCATGTATCTTCGTGAAATGGGAAATGTGGAATTGCTCACCCGCGAAGGCGAGATAGAAATCGCCAAACGCATTGAGTCTGGGCGTGAGGTGGTGATTAGCGCACTGTGCGAGTGTCCAATGGCGATGAAGGAAATTCTTTCATGGCGCGATGAGCTGGACGCGGGAACAGTTTTGCTGCGCGACATTATCGACCTTGACGCGACTTATGGTGCAAGCAATGAAAATGGCGAATTTGCTGGCAGCGTTGTCCCTGACATTATGCCAAGGGCTGCCAAAGATGATATTGAGGAAGAGCTTGAAGAAGATGAGGAAGAAGAAACCGAACAAACCGAAGAAGAATTAGAAGCGGCACTCGCCGATGAATCTGATGAAGACGAGGATGATGGCTCAGTTTCTTTGCTGGCTATGGAAAGTGCGCTTAAACCGCAGATTTTGGAAACGCTGGATAGCTTCGCAAAAATCAGTAAAAAAATGCGCGTGCTGCAAGAAAAACGCATGAATAAATCGTTTGGTGACGGAAAATACAGCAAGGATGACGAAAAAACCTATCAAAAGCTTCACCGCGAACTTGTGGAGTTGATGCTAGGTGTACGCTTTACCATCCTGCGCGTTGAAGGGCTAATCCACAAGCTTTATGACATCAGCAAGCAGCTTATGACCCTTGAGGGTCGTTTGTTGCGCCTTGCTGAGCATCGCAAAGTGAACCGCAAATTATTCTTGGAAAGCTATATCGGCAGCGAGCTTTCGCCTGATTGGATAGCGGAAGTTAGCAAGCGCACCGACAAGGGCTGGAAAGAATTTGTAACCCTTGATGCGGCGGAAATTGATGAAATCCGCGGCGAAATCGCCAAAATAGCTGGGGCTGCTGGCTTGGATATTGGCGAATTCAAGCGCATGATTATGGCGGTGCAGAAGGGTGAGCGCGAAACCAACCGCGCCAAAAAAGAAATGATTGAGGCGAATTTGCGGCTGGTTATTTCCATTGCCAAAAAATACACCAATCGCG
>SXRF01000091.1 GCA_005792635.1 Rickettsiales bacterium | reverse complement strand
CTGCCGTTCTACCATTGAACTACACCCGCCCAGAAAATCAACCCCAAAACCAAATCCAAGCGTATTTCAGATATGGCGTTCTAATGCACTGCCACACAAAATGCAACAATAGATTTGCAAAAACAATTGTGCAATTCCTTGACTTGAACCATCTTTTTTTAATCATTCCTTAAATATTATATGTCATAGGCAGATGATATTGAGTTATTTAGGGAATTTTATGCGCTTATCAAGCATTGCTTTTTTCACTGTCACCACCTGCCTTTCTACTGCTGCATTCGCTGATCCGCTAACGCTTGATGGAACTGGTTTATTAACTGGAGGAACTTATAGCCGCGCCAACGGAATAAGCTCCGACGGCAGCACAGTATTTGGAGAGGCAGAAGATTCCAATTTTGATGTGGCAGCATTCCGCTGGACAGAGTCTGGTGGAATTGAAAGTTTAGGCTTCCTAGCAGGTGCGATAGCCAATACAAGTATTGCCCGCGCTGCAAGCGCAGATGGCAGCGTAATCGTTGGGAATGCCACTGGAGCAACTAACAATAGGGCATTCCGCTGGACACAAGCTGGTGGTATGGAAAATTTAGGAACGCTTGCTGGCGGAACTTTTAGCTTGGCACATGGTGTAAATGCAGATGGCAGTGTAGTTGTCGGACGGTCTGGATCTGCTGGTGGCACAAGGGCTTTTCGCTGGACACAGGGCGGAGGTATGGTCAGCTTGGGAATACTGGCTGGTGGAAATTATAGTATTGGTAATGCAGTAAGCGCGGATGGTAGTGTAGTAGTTGGAGAGGCAAACGATGCGTCAACTAATAGCAGAGCTTTTCACTGGACACAAGGCGGAGGCATGGTCAGCTTGGGAATACTGGCTGGTGGAAATTATAGCCTCGCAACTGGTATAAGTTCTGATGGTAGCGTTGTGGTTGGATATGGTGATGACGGCTCTAGTGAAAAAGCTTTTCGCTGGACACAGGGTGGAGGCATGGTCAGCTTAGGAATACTTACTGGTGGTAGCTATAGCAATGCCAATGCGGTGAGTGCTGATGGTAGCGTTGTAGTTGGGGTGGCTGATGATGGATCGGTTGGTAAAGCAATTCGCTGGACGCAAGCTGGTGGCATGGAGTCACTGGAAACCGTATTGACGGCAGGAGGAGTTAATCTAACTGGCTGGACATTGGACACCGCCAATGGGGCAAGCAGCGATGGGAATATAATTGTTGGCACGGGAACTCATAACGCGCAGCAAGAAGCGTTCATCGCCTCGTTTGGTGCATCTGCTGGTGTTACAACGCCAGCAAATTTAGCGAGATCGCTCAGCGAAGCCAGTGTTCCTTCGCAACAAGGGCAAGCGATTGCCAGCAATGGGGTTGGGCAGTCTATGTTCGCGGCTGGGCAGGCTTTGTCGTCCTTTGGCTCGCCATCCACGCCAAAACAAGTAGCAGCCGCAACGCCACAAACCATGTCTGATTATGAACCAGCGGCTGGCAGTGTCGCGTTTCCAGAACAGCATAAATATGCTGGATATTTGGTGGGAACACTGGCGGCTGGGCAAGACAATAATTTCAACAACTATGGATTAAACGGCACAGTGGGCTTGGTGGCGCGGGCGGGCGAAGATTTAGCAATTGGCGGCGGAATTATTGGCGGTGGCAGCAGTTCGCGCTTGGCTTATGATGGCAATAGCAGTGTGATAGCATCGGGTGGCTCGGCTGTCGTGGCTTACGAACCAGCATCAGGAACGCGCTTATACGGCACGGCAATGGCGGTTTATTTGGATACCAGCACCGACAGAAATTATGAAAACGGAAGCGGAATTGACAGCTCACACGGCGAAACTAGCGGGATGGGCTATGGGCTAGCTGGTCGCGGCGGCTATTCTTTTGCGCTTGCCAACAACAGCTCAATTATGCCATACGGCGAACTGCAATGGTCACAAACCGACATGGATGCTTATGCCGAAACTGGTGGCGCATTTCCCGCCTCATATACCGACCAGCAAAATCACATTTTAACTTCCAGAGTTGGTGTTGAGATTGCTCATTCGCCAATCGCTAATTTACAGCTTCACGGTCGCACAGCTTGGGGACATAAAATCAATGGCGATGGTGGCAGCATAACCGCAACTACTATTGGTCTTACGCAACAATTCAACCCAAAATCTGGTGATGATAATTGGGGAGAAGGAGCGGTTGGCGCAGTGTGGAGCATGTCCGATGCCGCAAAGGTCAGCGCGGAATTTAGTGGGGGTATCGGTAAAACCGAAGACCCAGCGACTAGGCTTACAGTTGGTCTTGCTTACGGATTTTAATAATAGATTTGCAAACTTCTATACACAGTAGTAAAAAACATTGGCTTGTTACTTTACAAGCACCCACAACCAGCAAAAACATTGGAGATTTGCCATGAAAACTTCACTAACTATAGCCTTAGTTCTCGCTACCATTTCAACTGCGTCTTTCGCACAAGATCCTGCACCAGCAGCTACACCACCAACTCAAGCACCAGCCGCAATGCCGATGCACGATGGCAGCATGATGGGCGGCAATAAAGACCGCGCAGGCAAGCACATGGAGCGCGTATTCGAAGAAATGGATACCAATAAAGATAGCGTAATCAGCAAAGAAGAATCGGCTGCTTTCGGCGCGAAGAAATTTGATGAGCGCGATGCAAATAAAGACGGCAAAGTAACCAAGGAAGAATGGGAAGCTTTCCGCAAGGCGAGAATGGATTCATATCGTCAGAACAAGAACCCGATGCCGCCTACTGCACCAGCTCCTACCGATAAAAAATAGCTTTTTAGTGATAAGTGGTGAGTGACAAGTGGCGGGAAATCTTACCTCTTGTCACTTACCACTCGTACATCCTCAATTGTCAGGCTAACCGTTTGCTTGCCGTTCCATTCTTGAAGGCGCATAGTTCCTGCGACATCTAGCGTTTGTCCGCGAGTGGCGAGCAGAGCGTCGCCAAGCGGAGCTCCCACACTACGAAAGCTAATGGCGGATAGCCGCGCATTGCTTAACTTATCAATAAATAATGTTTTGACATGATGCTCGCCGACTATTTCTGGCTTGAGATTCACCACATTCTGCACCATAAATCGCGGCTGCGGATTTCCCTGCCCGAATGGTGCGAGTTTTTCCAGTTTCAGCATCAGCTCTGGCGTTGCGCCCGCTATGCTGATAATTCCGTCTATTGATAGTTTTCGTTGTCCCGCCACGGCTTGCAACTGCGCCGCCATGTGGCTTTGCAGGAATTCAGCGAGGGCAGAAATTTTCTCCTCCGCCACGGTGAAGCCCGCCGCCATTGCGTGTCCACCGCCAGCTATCAGCAACCCTGCCTCCATCGCTGCGATTACGCCCGCGCCAAAATCAACGCCTGAAACACTCCTCGCCGAGGCTTTGCCGATGCCATCAACCACGCCGATAATCGCCGTTGGTTTGTTGAATTTATCCTTCACCCGCCCCGCGACAATGCCGATTACGCCCGCGTGCCAGCCTTGCCCCGCGATTACCAGCAGCGGCGAACCAGCGTCCATTTTCTCCGCTTGCGCCATCGCTGCTTCCAACACACCCGCCTCAATTGCCTTGCGCTCGGCGTTATATTGCTCCAATTCGCCAGCGATTTGCTTGGCTTCGCTCGCGTCCTCGCAGGTCAGCAAACGCACGCCAAGATCCGATTTTCCCACGCGCCCACCCGCATTGATCCGCGGGCCTATTATAAATCCGCAACTATATACGCTCGGTTTTTCGTCTGATTTCGCCATGTCAAGCACCGTGGAAATGCCGATATTGCGCCGCGCTGCCATAACTTTTAGCCCCTGCGAAACAAAGGCGCGGTTGACACCAGTCAGCGGCACAACATCACAGACTGTGCCGAGAGCAACAATATCCAGCCATTGTTTTATGTCGGGTTCGGCAATCGTAGTGAAGAAATTGCGACCGCGTAGCTCGCGGTTAATCGCAACGATTAGCAAAAACGCAACGCCAACCGCCGCCATTTGCCGATGTGGTGAGGTTTCATCCAAGCGGTTTGGGTTGATGATGGCGACTGCCTCTGGCTTTCGTGCCTCGCCGAGATGGTGATCCACCACGATTACATCCAGCCCCGCCGCCTTCGCCGCCGCCAGTGGCTCAAACGCCAGCGTTCCGCAGTCAACAGTGATAACCATTGACACCCCTTGCCCGCGCAAAGCCAGCAAGGCTGGTGCATTCGGCCCGTAACCTTCCTTCATACGGTCGGGAATATATATTGTTGGGTTTATTCCAAGAGCGCGGAAATAACGGGCGAGCAAGGCGGATGATGTCGCGCCGTCAACATCATAATCACCCCAGATGGCGATTTTTTTGCCCGCCAGCACAGCGTCCGCCACCCGCGCCGCCGCCTTGTCCATATCCAACAAATGCGAAGGGTTGGGCAGCGAATTTTTGAGGGTCGGGTTTAGAAAATCCTCCGCCGCCTCCTCACTAATTCCCCGCGCCACCAGCAACCGCGCCACAATCTCTGGCAAATCATGCGCGCGCATCATCGCCGCAACCACTCGTTCGTCCACCTCGCGCAAACTCCAGATACGGTTGGTGGTGGATGGATTGTTGTTATCCAACCTCATCTTCCCGCCAAAGCCTCCAAAGCTTTGTCGTGTGTTTTCCTGTTCGCGCTGGCGATTACCTTGCCGTCGGAGGCTAGGGTTAGTGGATTTCCCGCCCAATCGGTGATGATGCCCCCTGCCCCTTCAATAACAGGCACAAGAGCGCAAAAATCATAAGGTTTCAGGCAAACATCCACGAATAAATCAAACTGACCGCTGGCGAGCATGGCATAACCATAAGCATCGCCGCCAATATTCGTATGCGAGCAAATTTTCCGCACTCTTTCAAACGCCATCGCCTCATCCACGCTAAAATAATAAGGTGCGGAAGTTGTGCCAATCAGCGTTTGCGCGGAGAGGTTTTCTGCGCGAGTTTTGACGATTTTTCGCACGCTATTTACATTGCAAGCCGTGGCATTTCCAGCAACGCCGAGCCATCTTTCGCGCAAAATTGGCTGGTCAATAACGCCAACAACTGGAACGCCATTATGCAGCAAGGAAATAAGCGTGGTAAAGGTTGGGAAACCCGACATAAAAGCGCGAGTCCCATCAATCGGGTCAATCACCCATTGATATTCGCTTTCGCCGCGCAGATTGCCAAATTCCTCGCCAATAATTCCGTGCGCTGGGAAAACCGCCTCAATACGCGCCCGAATAACGCTTTCCACCGCCCTGTCCGCCTCGGTCACTGGGCTTGTGTCCGCCTTGCTTTCCACACCAACAGGCTTTCGAAACCATGAACGCAAAACTTCGCCGCTTGCATCTGCTAATTGGTTTGCTAAACTCGCAAAATCATTGTAAATATTTGCTTGCAAAATTATAGCTCCCAATAAAATTGTTTCAAAAAAGTTTCTATGATGGATGACCGTGCCACGATTCAGGATTTTCTGCAACAGCAAACAGTTGTTTCTCTGGTTGATAGCGTTGCTCTGCGCCAGCCGCCTGATAAGATATTAAAAATCGGAATTCTACCTTTTATAAAACGCGCAGGGCTTGAGTATTTTGTTATGAAGCCAGCCGCCGCCCGCGCCGAACTCGCCGCCCCAGAATTCCAAATCTGCAAAGGTACGCGGATGCATTATTTCGAGGGTATCGGATGGCGCGACATGAAAGACGGCGAACCAGCCGAATATCAACGCGAATTATTGGTGGAAACCGCCCTGCGTGAGGGACGCGAGGAATTGGGGCTTAATTTTATTAATATAATTAGCCTGTTTGACCTTGGCTCATATCATTTCTCCTCCGCATCCACTGGCAAGCTTAAACAATTATGGATGTTCGCGGCGGAAGTAATTGATAAAAGTGATTTTTTGCCAGACGATAAAATCGATAAAACCACCGCACAACGCCAATGGATGAGCAGTGATGAATTTGCGCAAGTCGGACGCGAAGACCACCGCCCAATCGTTGCGGATATTCACCTGCGGCTTGCGGAACGCTTTAAGATATAGATAGATTGAAGATTGGGGCAAAAATGGACAAACAAAAAGCCACTACCGAGATTATAGAAAAAGCCTTGCCGCTTGTGCCGTTTGAAGGCTGGAATACGCAAACACTTGGCAAAGCCGCCGAGGAAGCGGGCTATAAAAAAACCGTCGTTGTGCGCGTGTTTCCTGCTGGTGCGATTGACGCGGTGGACGCTCATAGCAGCATGGTTGACGCGCAAATGCTAGAAGCGTTATCACACTACCATCTGGAAAATATGAAAATACGCGAACGAATAGCCGCCGCCGTGCGCCTGCGCCTTGAGCTGCAAACGCCACACCGCGAAGCCGTTCGCAAAACTGTCGCCATGCATTCCAACCCATTATATGCCCATCGCGGACTACGCGCTTTATACGAAACCGTGGATAATATTTGGTATGCAATTGGCGATAAATCCACCGATTTTAATTTTTACACCAAACGCTTAACGCTGGCAGGGGTTTATTCTTCAACATTGCTAGTGTGGCTTAATGATACCAGCGCAGGGCAGGAAAACACTTGGCGTTTTCTGGACAACCGCATCGCTAATGTTATGCAGTTTGAAAAAGCTAAGAAGCGAGTGAAAGATTGGCTTGCCGCTTAGATTTTATCCAAAAACAAAGCGAATTTGATATTTTTTACTTGCTTTTTTACTCGCCAGCCCATAATCCCTACTTCCTACCTTTTGAATTACTGTTTTTCGTGGCTCGGTAGCTCAGTGGTAGAGCAGGGGAATCATAATCCCTTGGTCGGGGGTTCAAATCCCCCTCGAGCCACCATATTTTAACAGTTTTAGAGGGTTCTATTTTTATCTATGTACCAATAATAGGGCAGTGTACTATAGAATTTTATTTTGACGGCTTAATTATGATTGCTTTTCGGCGATAAACTCGCTCAGTAATTTTACTGTCTGAGTGTGATAATAATTCCCTCGCCCGCTCAACATCCACTGCATCACTGGCGACTTTTGCTCGTAAATCATGCTCAGTAAAACGATCTTTAACCTTGGTTTCAGCAAGCACCCTTTCCATAAATCTTTGCCATATAGAAGACCACCCCTCAGCCTTGCCTGTTTCTTCGTTGATGTAGCATTTGCCAAAGCGGTCGCAGAATAACCATTTTGAAATATCTGGTGGGCGGGTGGATCTGACTTTTTCAACAGCGAGGCGTAAATCATCGCTCCATTCGTAAATTATAGATTTTCCCGTGCTGTTTTTGGTTTTATTTGGCGTAACATGAATCCCATCTTCCTGAATATCAGCCTCTTTCAGCCTTAACATATCTCCCTGACGCAATCCCAGCATCAGTTTGAGTTGGATATATGCTTGCACCATTGCCACCCCACCCTTTTCTTTTGGGGCGGAAAGTAATAGTGCTTCGTTTAATTCCCAATCCTCAATATAGCGGGTGCGCGGTTTTCCAATTTGCAGACGGACTTCACCTTTGAAGGGGTGGCGATTGATATATCCCCATTCCACGGCTTTGGTAAATGCGTGGCTCAACAGGGCTATTTCTTTTCTGCCTCTATTTTTTGCCCCACGCTTATCGGCATATTTATAAATATCCTGTGGCTGAATTGCAGTAAGTGCCATGTGTCCAAAAACCGCTCGTAAATTTTTAATCTCACGGACGTTTCCGCTTTGAGTTGCAATAGCTTTCGTGGGTATCACCTCCAATGAATAGCGGTCAAGCAACTGTGCAATAGTATTGGCTTTATCCAAATTTTCTAACCGCTTTGCCCATTCTTTATAGGCTTCTGGCAGGGTTTTCCCAAGGCGAAAAAGTTTTTTGCCATCCCATAACGCCTCAAGTCCAACAGGAACATTGTAATAATATGCTCCATGTGCCTTTTTCCAGCGAACTGGCAGCCCTTTATTTTCACTATTGCGGGGTTTTGGCATTGTCTTTTTCCTATATTGCAGCCCAGTTAGGTTCTAGTCGTGGCATAGGCATATTTGCCACTTTCGCATTTGCGCCAAACTGTTGAGTCACATGCTCTTTCAAAACAGCAAGGCTGCCATCAGGGCGCACTTTATGTTCAATGCCCATGTAACGCAGCACGAGCTTTTGAGCGTCTTTACGATGCCTTCTTGTCAATTCAATCAATTCTTTATTGGTTAGGAACATCGCTTCCCTCCTCCAAATTCACATAATATGGCGCGTCTTGGCGTTCAATGGCTTCAACATTGCATAACCCATGTTGTTTTAAGTGATAAACAGTGTCATTTTTCAGTTTCTCAAGAAGGTAATTTGGTATCAGCCCATCGTGATTATTGAAGGTGGAGAGAATAGCAAAATCGCCATTCTTGCGCCGAAAACCTATTGTGTAGCTGGTCATATCAGCCCCCACACGCGAAGGAATGGGATTGCATCTAAAACAATAAAAATTATTGCAGCGAAAAAATAACGAACAGTTGTTATCTTCTTAAGTATTCTCTTTACCTCTAGCGTAGCTAAAACCACACAGTAAATCTGCACCCAATCCATTATACAGCCTCCCCCAAGTCCACACGATACGACGCGTCTTGGCGTTCCAAAATTTGCACATCTTTTTCAAGTGTCTCCTTGAAATCTTGTTTTAGGCGTTCGGCGACATCTTTGAAAAAAGCGTGGCAGAAAATATCATCCTCATTATTCAGCGTGGCGAGTATCTGGAAATCCCCGTTCTCGCGCATAAAACCTATTGAATAGCAGCTCATATAACGCTCTCCATTAATTTTTTATTCATGTGATTAAGGCATATACGCATTGCTGTTTTTTCCGCTTGTGCTTGGCAAAGCAAATATGGTTCAAACCCTTTATTTTCTCCGTATTTATTAATAGCATCACAACCAGCTACGCGCCACGCATCGTCATTTGGGTAAGCATAAAGCCCTAGAAAATAATTATAACCTTCATCATCGCTCTCCTCCAATTTATGAGTTGCCCACTGGTACTGATTTTTCTGTTCGAATTTTGGAAAATCATCCAAAACAGTAAAATTTTCATTTGTCATAACCTAATATACCCCCTTCCATCGCATTGTTCACATTCCACGCGCGTATGATTATTTCTATTATTCCTACCGAATATCGCGCTAGGAATTGCGACAACACAAAGTAGCCATAATGGGTTAAATATATGCCCTTTACCTTTGCATGATTGGCATTCAATCAAGTGAGGCATAACCTACCTCTCGCTTAATGTTGTTAGCGAATCCACATTTTCATGGTGAACCTTAAATTCAATCACCCAAACCCAAGGGTTTGTAGCCCATGAACTTTCGCCATTAATAGATTTCCATAAATCGCAAAATCCTCTTATTGCATTCCCCTGTAGCGGCTTTATCCCTTCCGCAACTGCATCTCGTTGGGTAATATCCAACAATCTTTCCACGCGCACAGCGGTGATTTCAAGCGTCAGGCGCGAAGCCCAGCGCGGCATGTGGATGGAGGGTCGCCATTCTTGTTTCTCCCATCTAGGAGCATTGATTTCTTCAATGTTAGGGATATAATCCGCGCGATAGTTCATAATCTTTTCTGGTTTTCCATCTTTTATCCAGAAAGATGCAGTTTCTCTTACCCATAGCAAATCGCCAACTTTTCCGTAAGGGGACATATCAGAAATGTTAAGTGGTATGTTAACACCAGCCCTTGAAAATGGTGATTTTGGATAAAATTGCCAGTTGTTTTCCTTAACAATTGGCTGCGGTTTAATAATCCTCCGCGTCTGTGTTTTCCGTCCTTCCAGCAGGGCGAGAACCATTGGCGTAGAAAATAATATCGGACGCGCTTTCATAACCTACCTCTCGCTTAATGTTAATAACTCATCCCGTGGCGTGTAGCTGCCATTTGGGTATATATCGGCTGGTTTATCGCCCTGCATCCAGCAAAACAGCACGGTGAAAACGATAATAATCACACTGGCAATCACGATTTTATTCTGCATTTCGTCCGTTAGCTCCATGTTCTTTGCTCCTTTTAACAGTTGCGAATTCCATAAGTGTAATTGCCAAAATGGTCATCTTTCAACGAGTTCCGCCCTAAACTTAGGGCGGCGGCTAATGAAAGCTCTTTTAACTCTTTTTCCATATCAGATAAATGTGCTTCAATTATGTATTTGCCCAATTGTGGACTAAGACTAATTATTGAGCGCGAGCTATGACCAGAGGGTATGCCAAGTTCTAATTTGTGTTGCTGGCGACCAAAAGCATCTCGTAAAACTTCTGTAGGTTCGTTATCTTCGCTTTTGCTAAGATAAATGTTTATCTCATCAAGTAATTTATTTGCCCTGAGTATTTCTGAGTGGGCATTAAAAATTTTCATAGCTAGCTCTTGTGATAAAATAGCAGTCATCTTTTCTTCCTTTCATTTGTTTTAACAGTTGCGACAAACCCCATAACTGGCAACGCTACGATTGCCACTAGACACGACCAACCCGCCACCGCTCCGACTATGGCAGAGGGTTTCATTGCGAAATTATCCACAAAATACCCACGCAGCACCAAATCCACACTGCTAGATATGCCAATAGAAAGAACTTATGGTTTCTGATTTTAGTCAGCATGCTGCGCTTTCCTTCCTGACGATGTCGCCCGCCACAATTCCGTCAAGCAGTCGTTTTTGTCCTTTAATCACCGCGTCTTGGTGGAGTATTTCCGCCAGCGCGGCAAACGCCGCCTCCCCCGCCTTTTCATTTTGATGGCGCAAATTGCTATTTTCTTCCTCAATAAGCCGCAGATGCTCCAATAGCTGGGGCATTTCTGGCGAGCGGCGTTCTTGCAGCGCGGTGCGGATGGCGCGAAAGCGAGCCGATATAGGCAAGTGCATAAAAGTTTCTTGATAAATCACTGCTTTGCCTCCCGATAGCTTGCTTCGCTGTGCATTGATGTCTGGCTGGGAATGATGGCGTTGCCGAAAATCAATAGCACAAATAAAAATATCATCATGCTTATGCAGGCGGCTATTTCACCGATGAATTCGCCGCGCGTGGTGATTAATCTATTTTGCATCGCCCGCCCCCAGTTTATGAGTGAGCAGCAACACCGCAGGGCTGGTTATTGGGCGCGGCTGAAAAATACGGGCGAAATCCGCCGCGAAGCGATTGGCAGAGGAAACATCCAGAGGGATGCTATCCAGTTTTTGCTTTTGATTATTCTCAGACATAAAAACCTCCATAAGTGCGTTATGGAGGCTATTGTTACGGTAATTTTACCGTATGTCAATAGCAAAATTCGGTATAATTACCTATTATTTTATAAGTTATTGCTTTTACTTAAATCATTCATTGTTTTTAATGACTGTGAGAATCCAGATGTTAAAAATTTAATATCTTTGTACCCATCATATGGCCATTGATAAAAGCGGATTTTTATTTCCTGCCCACTAAGTAATTGATTAATTATATTTTTACTTGGCTTATAAGAAAAACACCCATCTTTATCTGAAGTTGTAAATGGAGTGTTATTATCTATTCTTATTTGAGATGATTTATTGGGGAAATGCTCCTCGCCAATACATAATACATTGCCCTTTTCTGAATTTAGAATAATTAATGCTTGAACGAGTTCTGTTCCATATTTTTTGTCAAACCTTGACATCCTGCATTTGCGTTTGTCTGTTATCATATCATTTTCACAATTCACTAACCAATCTTCTGTAATGGCAGAAATATTGTTGCAATCCTTACTCTGACTATTAGCTATAACCGCATTTTTTCCTAAGTTTTCTGAAACTGAATATCCATCAACTATTTTACATGACCTAGTAGGTATAATATGGCTTTTCAGTTCAGGGGACTTATTGGAATTACAAGCTATTAACAATGTTAGGGTGGATATTAATAAAATCTTCTTCATAAATATATACCTCCTATTTTAATTCCTCTCGTTTTTTTACCAATCTTTTGCCTTTAGTTTTTGGCAAATAATTTTGTTTGCTGATTACAGGGCGACCGCTTTTAGTTTCAAGCTCCTTGCGGGCATTACCTGCAATGCTGCCACCTTCTTGTGCAGCTTGATAATTTTCACGAAAACCTTTTGCATCTTTGTTGCGAGTGATTTCGGTGGTTGAGGCTTCACCAAGCATTGAAAAAATTAGCTCTAAATCATTCATATGATCACGCAGATTTTCTCGCTTTAGGTTTTTATGCTTTTTATACTCAGAAGGAGGCATTCCAAACGCTGCTTTGGAAATTTCGGCGGTGAGTATAGAAAACTCCTTGCTCTCCTTTACACCTCTATTTTTCCACTCATCGGTAAGTTCTTCACGAATGGCGATGCTCCGCATCCGTTTTTCTATCCAATCCTCACTATAACCTTTGGCTTTATATAAAGCCTTTGCTCTCTTACTTGCTAGTTCTGGGTCTTCTATTTCTTGGATTCTCTCATACCCAACTTTTGCTAACCATTGCTTAAAAGGCTCAGCTTTGGGAGAAGGGATTGATTGAATTATGCGAAAAAGTGACTCGGTATTGGCGCAATCGGTAACATATTTTTTCCCATCCGATGCTTCTAGTTTCAGTCCGTGACAAAATGTCACGACCTCACTTTCTTCCTCGTTTAGACGCTGTTTTAGCTTGCGCCAATACGCCCCAGCATCAATACTATCCGTTAAAGCTCCGACAACATCAATTACTGAAAACCACCATTTATTTTTATGCAAAATGCGACGGATTGATTTTTGGTTAAACACAATCAATTTTTCATTTTCTGACATTATTCACCTCGATTATTTAGGTTTCCTATACCCTGCGCCCTAACCATAAAACTCTGCCAATTATTTGTAAGCAATCTAGATCGCTAATATCACGCGGTGGGTAGCGGTCATTATCACTGATAATTGTCACTATGCGCCGTTGCGGGTCATAGCTTAAACGCTTTACCAACAAAGAATTATCATAACGCAAAACATAAATGCCATCTTTTTTGGGAGTGATTTGCGAGCGGTCAATCAACACAGTATCTTCTGGTGATAATGTGGGCTGCATACTATCACCATCCACAGTAATCACTGACAGCATTTCCAGTGGAGAACTGCTCACCCGCCGTAAAAAATCCAAACTAAATGTCGTGTGATAAAGGATATTTTCTTCTTGAATTACCACTCCACCGCCTGCTGATGCCCTTATGTCATAAACAGGGATACGAGTGGTTTCTTCTTCTCCTTTATGAGAATGTAAAACAACTTCCTCATTTGGCTGCAAAACATCCATAAGCTTTTCGTAAATATCAGAGCGTAGATTTTTGCTTTTGCCACGAAAAAAATTGCGTAACGCATCTTCGTGAAGACCAGCTGACAGCGCAACGCTACGCTGATTAAGCCCAAGCTCTTTCATGCGTTGTTGGATAAAATCTATTTTTTGTTCGCGACTTAGAATTGTTTTCATAGTTCGGGATTTTCCCTAATTAAAAATATTATGTCATTAGGTAAAATTACCGTTGACAAATACGGTTTATTTACCGAATATAGCGAAGTCTTCACATCCCCATAGGTAAAGTAATGGATTTTACAAAAAATATGCTCAATGCCGCTGATGCTTATTGCAAGCAGACAGGTAAAGCGCGTTCAACTCTAGCAACCACCATCGTAAATGACGGAAAATTCTTTGACCGCATAGAAGCAGGTGGTGGATGCACAACAAAAACCTATCAAAAAGTAATGAACTGGTTTGCAAATAATATGCCACATTTAACCACAATTAACCATTCCAATATCACAGGTGGTTTAGAATGAGCGAACCATCATACAAAGAATTGCTGGAGCAACTTACCAAAGTTGCAGAAAACTCCGTGGGTAGGGTTTATGCCGAAGAAGCTAGTAACCAGATGCGTAGGGGTGGTATTTTTAATCCGACTGAGGAAGGTCATGATGAGAAAGTGCTTTGTCTAAATCCTTCCAAAAATTCTGAACAGATTTCTGGACACCAGCCTTTTGCTCAGCAGTTGCTCCATACATCTCAGGAGAAAAATTTTGAAATTGATTCATTAAGTTCTGCCTCCCTTCGTTTGGTAAGCTTGATAGCGCGACAACAGCAATTTGTTCTAATATCACTCGGGTTATCACTCGTTCAACTTTCGCTATTTGCTCATCATCTAACATTGAATTCTCCTTTTAGTTGGTTGTTTGCTCCTAGTCAGAGCGACCGAACTATAGGGGAAGGCAGCGGCGGAGGCAATCCCTCCGCCAACGCTGAAGGTGGTGCAGCATGAGCAAGCCACGCATTCCTGACACTATTCATCATGCTATGACGCTGATTATGGCGGAGCTGGGAGTTGAGCCTTGCGCGAAGGTTTTGGGGAAATCGGCTAGCTTGCTTTACAAAGCGAGCGACCCTGATGATGATTTTATGCTGAATTTGCAGCAATGTTTCGCGCTTGACCAAGCCTATTTTGAAGCAACTGGCGCAATTCCGCCAATCACCGCATTCTTCATGCGGAGTTTCCACGCACCCGAGCCGACCGCGCCAAAGCGCAGCATTACCCAGCAAATTTTACAAATCAGCAAAGAACTTGGTGAGTGCAGTGCCAAGGTTTTGCTGTTCACCAGCGCGACATCCGATGGTGGTAAGCGAATTACGCATAATGAAGCGGTAGAAGCGATGAAAGAAATTGACGATGTGGAGCAAGCAGCGCGAATCGCCAAACAGCTCATCATGCCATTTGTCAACAACGAAACGAAAGGGACAGTGTGATGAATAAGTAAAAAACAACGAAGAAAAATAATATTAACAATTATTATAAGGACTTATCAATATGACACAATTCTATAATTTCCTCAAAGAGTTTAAGGCTGGGCATCTGGACGCACAATTAAGCGAAAAAATGCACGGTTTAGTGGATGCAGTAAGCAAATTTCAAAAAGAAGGTAAGCTGACGCTAGAAATCAGCCTTAAGCCTAAACTTGATGGTGAGATGCTCACTAGGATTAAATTCAAAATCAAAGCTCCTGAGCGCGACACCATTGAGTCAATTATGTTTGTCACTCCAGAGAACAACTTGGTTGATAGCAATCCCAAGCAACCAGAGCTTTTCCAGAGCGTAAAGACTATGACAGCTCCCGCTGCTTCATTGGTTAAAAGCCTATAAAATTCTATAATGAAAGGGTTAAAAAATGACTGATAATATCATTGAAACATTTATACAAAATGGTGGCGTGTCACTTCAAAAAATAGAAGGTGTGGCAAAACCTGCGATTGTTATAGGCGCAAGCCAAAAAGTTCATGAATTGGAAAATCTTTTACCACAGCCCATTCGCATATCAGAAAAGCGCAAGTTTGATGATTTGCGAGGGTTCGTTGAATATGTAAATCAATACAAGACTGAAACCACCGCCGCTTTTGCTAGCCGTGAGCGTATTCAGGTGGTTTTTGATTACCACGGAAAAGAAAATCCCAAATGGTGCGACCATGCGATAGAATTCCATTACAAGCGTTCGCAGCGTTGGCAATTGTGGGAAAAGAACAACAATCAATGGAAATCGCAGGAAGATTTTGCGGATTTCCTTGATAGCGGGTTAGATGAGATTATTAATCCTTCGCAAGCTGATGTTTTGGATATTGTTAAAAATTTCCGCGCAACAGTAAATGCACAGGCAGAAAGCAATATGGGTGCGGATGGGACGGTATTCTCATACCGCCAAGAAATTAAGGGCGGTAGTGCAAAACTAACGGCTGTTTCAATACCTGAATTCTTATCGGTACAGGTCGCCCCATTTGATGGTTTGAATGTGCTTAATTCTCTTATTGAAGATGAAGCCAAGAAGATACCTACTTATAACTTCCGTGCAAAAATGAGCTGGCGCATGCGCCAATCTGCGGATGCTTCAAAGCCTGATTTCAAAGTCCAACTTCTCAGCTTTGACCTAGCCATTGATGAAACTCTGGAAGCCGTTCGTGCGGCACTTAAGGAGCTGACAGGGGTTACGACTTACATCGGCGGATAAAGATACCTCCCATTGTCCTGTGGGTGTTAGGTGGCGACACATGCCATTGGCATAAAAATTGTGTGGCAGCTCGGAGAGACGGGCAACAGAATAATAAAATAACACCATAAATTTTTTAACCTTACGCAATTGGAGGAGCTGTTGTGCTGCGCGAAAAATTAACCAAAGAGCTGGGTTTTGAAAAATGGCGCGATGTGGTGAAAGAAAAAGTCCCGCCTAACCGCATATTCACAGTTTTATGTGCGGTTTTGGAAGCCGAACTCGCTGCCATTTGCTTGCAAAATGAAGCGGCGGCGAAATCCACCATCCGCGCGACTGATTCGCCAAAATTTGATCCAGAATGAGGAAGCTATGAAAGACACAGCCATTGATAGAAAACCATATCCAGCTTGCGCTTGCGCCGATTGTTTAGAGGCTGCTGGTGGTCGGCAACGAATGCATAATTGTGCGTGGTTCGTGGATATATGCCCCGTCTGCGAACATAAAACCACCGTCACTGACCCCAAGAATTTTGGAAAACCAAAACTAGACGGGTTTTACCGCCCACTAACCAAGCGCGATGAGGATTTATGAGTCAAAAACTCACAGAATTGGAGAAAGCTTCTTACGCGCTGTCCAGCTTTCAATATGCTTTCGCGCTTCAGGAAAAGCCAATTGACATAGATAAATTGCTTGCGGATGCGCGAAAAATTAGAGGGTTTTTATTGAATGTTCCGCCTTGCGTGGTGGTCGGTTTTTCAGAAAAAACGGAGGGCATCAATGACCCCGCAAAATGAAATCCTAGACGATATTTACGATAGCTGCGTACGCCGCGCGATTGCCGAGGTCGCGCCAGAGCATCCGCCTTCACGCCTGATTGCCGCGCTTATCCGTCACCGCGCACGGCGATATTTTGAAGAATATAAACAGCAAATTTTATTAGCAAAAGAAGGAATAAGGCAATGAATGTCTGGTCATGGCGGCAAGCCATTCTTGGTTCAGATTTGCAATCAACAACTAAATTGGTGCTGCTCACCCTTGCTACCTATATGAATGACCACGGCGATAACTGTTTTCCTAGCCATACGACAATCGCCGCCAATGCTTCGCTATCAGTTCGCGCCGTCATAACCCATATTCAGCTCGCTGTTGAGGCTGGATTTTTGGTGAAGGAAAAACGCGGACTTACGGGAAGAATTTGGGATGCAAACGAATATCACGCATCATTCCCTAGCTCAAGTGAACCTAATTCACCACAAAATGAAGGGGTGCAGGATATTCACCCCACCGCCAAAAGTGAGCCAAGGGGTGAACCTAATTCACTAGAGGGGTGCATGTCGTTCACTCAAGGGGTGAACCAGATGCACACTAACTCTCCAGAGAACTCTATAATTAACTCTCCAGAGAAAAAGTTTCAAAAAAAATTAAAAGAAAAAATTTATTCAGACCAGTTTGAAGAATTTTGGGAAAAATATCCAGCCATCAGACGAGCAGAAAAACCCAACGCATATCGGCAATGGAAGATTGCCACTAATAAAATTCGGCATCCGCAAATGATGGAAGCACTAGAACGCTACCTGCTGACCAAAGAGGCAAGGGATGGTTACGCGCCATATCCTGCCAAGTGGCTAAAAAACGAACGCTGGATTGAAACTATGATAGGGAAAAATGCACAGCCACTCAATACACCGCCACTGACGATATATGAACTCGGAGGTGATACACAGGAAAATCGAGAATTTTTTAATATACTTGAAAAAATACGCATGAAGATTGGCGATATTCATTTCAATGCGTGGATAAAACCCCTGCGACTACAGCACAAAAACTGCACAAAACTTACACTAACAGCCGTAAGTCCGTTCCGATGCGAGCGAATAAAAAGAGATTACGAAAGTGTGATTTATGCTGCCACACGCGAAGTCTGGGCAGAAATAACCAATATTGAAATCATAGCTAGGGGATAATAATTATGGCTTTTGTGGATTGCTTGAAAATATTTAATTTATTTAATTCAATAAAACCAAAGTTTCCATCTGTCAAATTTTCAGATGGTGGCGTTTTTGAACCAAAAGACATTTATCCACCGCCAGATTTTGCTGATAAATCAGCCTCAGCTATCAAAAAATCTACCGATGAAAAATTCCTAAAAGACCATGCAGGCAAGCCGATGTTATCGCTTCTGCCGTGGGCAGAGATTGAGCAAGTGGCGCAGGTGGCGGACTATGGGGCTGTCAAGCATAGCCGTGACAACTGGAAGCTGGGCGAGCCAGATGATTATCTTTCCGCCGCCCTGCGCCATGTATCATTAAGAATTCAGCAGCAAAAGATTGATGAGTCGGGGTTGCCGCATCTTGCTCATGCGGTTTGCAGCCTTCTGTTCGTAATGTGGATGGATAATAACCGTCAGCAAGCACCAGTAAAAACCACTGGAATTAGGATTGATTGGTCTGCGCCTGATGCCTCTATGTACCCAGAAAAGAAAGAGAAACTGTAAAAACCTCTACATGATTTCTATAAATTAAGATGAAATGACAAAAAATGCAGCAAAAACAAAACAATATTTACTTTTCAAAATGCCGCGAGGGGCAATCTAGGGACAGTAAAATAAAATTGTTTCGGAGGGCGCATGGCAACATTTGAAAAGCGCGTCACGCCGAAAGGAAGAAAGCGGTTTCGCGCCAGTGTCCGCCGAGCGGGGTTCAAGCCAATCAAGGCTACATTTGACACCCTCACCGAAGCGCGAGAATGGGCAGCCAAAAAAGAGACGGAAATAAATAGCGGAAAATATCAGCTCACCAATTCTGCCGACCAGCATTCGGTTGGTGAGATGATAGCCAATTATCTAAAAACAGTTATGCCGAATAAATCGCGAAAGCTGCGCTATACAAAACAGCAAGAAACTCAACTAAACTGGTGGTGGGCACGAATTGGCGAATATCGCCTCAGTCATGTTACGCCCGCGCTGCTTGCCAAACAGCGCGATGAGTTGCTGGAAAATGTAAGCCATGCCACCGCTAATCGCTATATGGCAGCTTTAAGCCATGTCTTCACCACTGCCATAAAAGTCTGGGCATGGCTGGAGCAATCACCTATTGCGCGGCTGGAAAAGCTGAAAGAAAGCCGCGGGCGCGTGCGCTTTCTTTCTGATGCTGAACGCGAAGCACTACTTCGTGCCGTGCGGCTGGAAAAACACAAACCGCTTGAACTTATCGTGATGCTGGCACTTTCCACAGGTGCGCGGAAAATGGAAATACTTTCGCTAAAATGGCAGGATGTTGATTTCGAACGAGGCATCGCCACAGTGCAGGAATCCAAAAACAATGAACGCCGTCCATTATTCATAACGGGCGTTGCCCTAGAAATGCTTAAACAACATAAGCGTCACCCGAAAAGCGACTATGTTTTTCCTTCGCGTTTTGGAAACCTACCAGTTGATATTGAGAAAGAATGGCGCACCGCGCTCGCTCGCGCCAAGATAAATAATTTCCACTTTCACGACCTTCGTCACACTTTTGCCAGCTATGTCGCCATGAATGGCGGAACAACCGCCGACATTGGCGCGGCACTCGGTCATAAATCTGCCGCGATGGTGCAGCGATACGCGCATCTTTCTAAAACACATACCGCAGGAGTTGTCGCGGATATGACCGCAAAATTTTTCCCCATCACCCAGCCAACAGGAGATTCTGCCAATGCAAAAAGCTAGACAAACAATAAAAAAAGACAGCAAAGACTACGGAACACCAGAGTTTCATAAACAGCAGGTAGTTGAGCGTGTTGAGATAGAGCCTAATCACCGAGTAGCGTTCAACAGGACTACATGTCCGATTGAGTATTATCATAACCGCGGTTTAATAAAATCACACCAATATGATGCAGCAAATACACTGTATAGCTTGTGGTATTATGGCGCAGAGAAGTCGGGCTATGTAACTGTGCGTGACCCACGCCAGCCTCGCGGAGAGCCTAACTATGAAGCAAGAGAGCAGATGGAGGAAAAATACAATATAGCAATGAAGGAGCTACCAGTTGTCACCCGCCTGATTGTTTATAATGTCGTTTGCATTGGTGAATGGGCAAAATATATTGATGTGGCAGTTGGTAAAAAAAGAAGGAATACATTGTTGCAAGATGGATTGAATAGGCTGGCAAAACATTTCAAAATTCCAGAACAAAAATAATACAAAAAACTATTTGACTTGCGCCTCAACTCATGTAGTTTGGAGATAATTAAATTGGTGTGTCCATAGGACACAAAACATAACCCGCTCGGCATAAGTCGTGGCGGGTTTTTTTATTATCAGCTATACCCATGCCTAAGCGTCCACCAATTCACCGCCCACATGGCTATAAACCACAAGAACAAAAGCGATTAGAATATGATAAGGAGCGCGGCTCTGCTGCCAAGCGTGGATATGATAGCGCATGGCGTAAGCTGCGGTTGGTCTTCCTTGCATCTAATCCGCTATGTTGTTTCTGTGCTGCCTCAAAGCGTGTTGTGCAAGCCACAGTTGTTGACCATATAGAACCTATTGCCAAGCGTCCCGACCTGCGGTTGGAGTGGAGCAACCTCCGCCCATTATGCAAGCCCTGTCATGATGCCCACACCGCCAGAGAACAAGGCTTTGCGAGGAATAGATAGAGGGGGGCTTCAAAAGTCTATAGCCCTCGCCACCTAGACCGTTGCCCAGTCAAATTTTTGCGCGGAAGAATTAAAATTTTCAAAATTTAATTAATTTTATGAAACGAGGTCGCAAATCATTATCGCCAGAAACCAAAAAGGCTCGCGGTGAAACGCGCCCTAGTCAAAAGGTTGAGGTGCTTTTTCCAGATCATGCGAGCCGACCAGACCCTGAAAATTTTCCGCCACCAAAATGGCTTTCAGGAACAGCAAAAAAGATATGGCAGGAAAAAGTTGAACGCTATCGCCAGCGCGGTCAAAAAATTGATGGTTTCCAAGATTCACTCGCTCAATATTGCTCACTGGAATCTGAATTGATTGATGATTTTCGCAAGAAAAAAATAGTTCCGCCAATGGCTATGGTCGCCGCACATCGTATGTGGGCTGCTGAGTTCTACGATACTCCTTCAAGCCATAATGTACCGACAGGCGGCAATAAAAAAGCTGAAAACAAGTTCACTAAAAATGGAAACAGGTCACAGTCGTGATTATGCTTCGGTTGCGCTGGCATATGCCAAAGCTGCGGCTGATCCAAAAAACAAAAAAATATATTGTAAATGGGTTCGCCTTGCCGCGCAGCGTCATTTGGATGACTTAAAACGCTGGAACAAAGTAACCTCGCCATATAATTTTGATAATTGGCATGCGAATGATGTTTGCGATTTTATTGAAAAATTGCCCCATGTTGAGGGAAGCTGGGATAAAAAAACTATTGTTTTAGAGCCAGCTCAAATATTCTTGCTCTGCGTGATATTTGGCTGGCGCAAAAGACAAAGCCAGCTCCGTAGATTTAGCAATGTCTATATTGAAATGGCGCGAAAAAACGCTAAATCAACGCTTACGGCGGGCATCGCCTTATATTGCCTCTGCTGTGAGAATGAAGTTGGCGCACAAATAATTATTGGCGCGACTACTGGCGACCAAGCTGGAAAAGTGTTTAATCCAGCCAAGCGAATGGTGGAAATGACCGCCGATTTGCGCGAGGCATTCGGCGTTCAGGCATGGGCGCGTTCTATAACTTGCGGTGATAACGGCGGATTTATTCAACCAATAAATTCAAAATCATCAACGCAAGATGGGCATAACCCGCATGTTGGCATATTAGACGAGGTTCACGCCCATAAAGACCGCGGATTATATGATGTTATCCGCTCGGCTTTCGGTGCGCGAAAAAATCCTCTGCTGTGGATGATAACCACCGCAGGATATGACACAATGGGAGTTTGCTACGAGCAACGAACATTGGTAACCAAGATTTTGGACGGAATTATTGAAGCCGACCATTTCTTTGGCATAATATTCACGCTTGATGAAGGGGATGATGCTTTTGACCCAGAAATTTGGATAAAGGCAAACCCACTGCTTGGTGTCAGCGTCCAGCTTGATGCGCTGGCGGCGTATGCTAATGAAGCAAAAAACAGCCCAGCTAGTTTTGGCGAGTTTCAAACCAAGCGGCTGAATATTTGGACTAGCGCGAAAAGCGGGCATATCAACATCACGCTTTGGAAAAAATGCAGTGGCGCGGTGGATATTGAGGAACTCCGCGATGTTCCTTGCTATGGCGGTTTAGACCTTGCAGCGGTTTCTGATATGAACGCGCTGGTTCTGGCTTGGAAAGTTGGCGACAGAGTAAAAGTTTGGGGGAAATATTATCTTCCCGAAGAGACCGTAATTCCGCGTACCACTCGTGGCAATGTGCCATATCAGATTTGGGCAAAGGCTGGTTTGCTGACGCTTACCGAGGGAAATGTCACCGATTACGCCTATATTGAGCGCGACATTCTCTGGGCAATGAAAAATTTCAATATTCAGGGCATCGGTTTTGATCCATGGAATGCCGCCCAACTTGGAACGCGGATGCTAGAGCAAGGTGTTCCGATGATAGAGTTTCGTCAAGGGCATGCTTCATTCAACGCACCAATGAAAGAGGCTGATAGGCTCTATACATCAGGGAAGCTAGACCATGGCGGCGACCAGATACTTGGATGGCACGCTTCAAACCTGATTGCTCGGCGCGATGCCAACGACAACATCGCCCCTGACAAGAAAAATAGTCAGGAAAAAATAGACGGCTATGTCGCAATGCTGGAAGCTATCGGCTTGATGATAAAAAACAATGAGGATATACCTCCTGAGGTCATAATTTTATGAGTATTTTTAATCGGTTTTTTGGCAAGCAAGAAGAAATTGCCAGAAATGCTGCTCCTATACTCTCTACCCCTCAGGCGGCAGACATATCACAAAGTTCAGATTATAGCGACTGGAACGATATTTTTAATATTGGCATTGGTAGTGCGGGCGTGGCGGTCAATGAGCGAACCGCGATGCGGGTTTCCGCTGTTTATTCCTGCGTTGCTTTGATTTCTGGGGCTGTGGTTAGCATTCCCCTGAATTTTTACAAGCGCACGGAGAATGATATACCTGAAAAAATTAAGCATGATTTATGGTGGTTGTTAAATCAAGAGCCAAATCCTTGCTATAGCGCGGGCGTGTTGTGGGAATTTCTACTATCATCAATTTTGCTACATGGTGATGCCTTTGCAAAAATCATTCGCCCTTCACGCTATTCACCAAAAATTGCTGGTTTTGAAGGAATCCACCCGCTTGCAGTAAGTGTGCAAAAAAAAGATGGTCGTCTAATCTACACCATTTACCGCTTGGACGGAAAAACTGAAGTGGTAGATCAAGACGATATGCTTCATGTGCCGAATCTGGGTTTTGATGGGCTACGCGGTGCAAGCACTTTGAAAAACGCATTATTGCAGTCTGCAGGCATCGCGATTGCCGCCGACCAATATAGCGGTGAGTTCTTTCAGAATGGCGCAATGCCCGATTTCGCAATAAAAACCAAAGGAAAATTAACGCCAGAGCAGGCGGAAAGCATCAAAAACAACATTGCTAGCCGCCATAGTGGCATGGGTAATCGCCATAAACCAATGGTTCTGCAAGGCGATTTGGAAATTGAAAAATTGAGCATCAATGCTGAAGATGCCCAGCTTCTTGCCACCCGCCAGTTTCAGGTGGAAGATATTGCGCGTATTTTTGGCGTGCCGCCATTCATGATTGGTCATAATGAAAAAACTACAAGCTGGGGAGCGGGAATTGAGCAGCTCGGCATTGGCTTTGTAAAATATACGCTGAATAAATATTTGGTGAAATTTCAGCAGGAAATAAACCGCAAATGTTTCCGCGCTACCGCTATTTTTTGCGAATTCAATACCGCAGGCTTAGAGCGCGGCGATTTGAAAAGCCGTTATGAAGCACACCGCATATCGCTTGGTCGCGCTGGTGAACCAGCATGGAAAACAGTCAATGAAGTGCGCCGTCTAGAAAACGAAGCACCGATTGAAGGTGGCGATGCGCTTAACACAGGAATTATAGCTAAAGGAGCAAGTGATGCAGCAAATACTCAAACTTCTAGCGGACAATAGGGCAGCAAAGCCTAAATCAAGAGTGGTTTCCGCCGCGAATGAGGCAACTATTTACCTTTATGACGCGATTGTTGCAACTGAAGCTGAAGCACAGTGGTGGGGCGGTGTTTCGGCAGAAGGGTTGGTAAAAGAAATTCGCGCTTTGCAGGTTGATACTATTCACCTGCGCATCAACTGTGCTGGTGGCGATGTTTTTGCTGGTCGGGCGATTGAGCAGGCTCTGCGTGAAAGCAATGCGAAGGTAATTGCACATATTGATGGCTATGCGGCTTCCGCCGCAAGTTTCTTGATGCTGGCAGCCAGCGAAATAGAAATCACCAAAGGCGGCTTTGTGATGATCCACAATGCGTGGTCAATCGCTATTGGAAATGCACAGGATATTCGCAAAACGGCAGACTTACTTGAAAAAGTTGATACCAGCATTGTTGATAGCTACGCTGCAAAAACTGGGCAGGAAAAAGCCACTATCACAGATTGGATGGCGAAAGAAACATGGTTTTCCGCGCAGGAAGCCGTAGATAATGGCTTTGTTGACCGCATCGCGCCAGAAAACAATAAATCAACCAGCAAAAATGAGAGTGGTTGGAATCTGTCAGCTTATAAAAATGCGCCTAAAACTAGCGAAAATAAAATTAATGAGCGTGTTTCCTCATTAGAGGAGGCATGGGATAAATTCCAACAGGTGAATTTAGAGCGTGAGCAATATCTCGCCTCTAAACCAGAAAACGAACCAACAGAGCCAGATAACTCACACCAAAATAGCTTGTTGCGTCAATTGCAACTTGCCACCGCCACTGCCTAAGCGTCACTCACGCGATTTGCAGCTTCCACCCACCTTAATTTTAAGGTGGGTTTTTTATTTTTAACTCAAAAATGGAGAATACTATGAGCATTCAACAACTGCGTGAGCAAATTGCAGCACTCACTCAAAATACCAAGGACTTGCTAGAAAATAGCAAAGGCAAAACATGGACTTCCGAAAATCAGGCTACCTATGATGAAAATATGGGTAAAATTGAAGCGGCAAAAGCGGAAATCAACCGCATTACTGCCGTGCTTGATTTGGAGCGCGACGATGCGATTTCTAATCAGCTTTCTAACACAATAGAGCGCAAAAATGCTAATGCGACCACTCCACAGATTGAATTATTCAACAAATGGTTGCGTGGTGGTGATAAGGCACTTAATGCTGAGGAATGGCAGCAAATTCGCAATACTATGAGTACCACAACATCTTCAGAGGGTGCCTATACCGTGCCTGCAACAGTTGCATCTCAACTGATTGATGCACTTAAAGCTTATGGTGGAATGCGAGAAGTTGCGACTATTCTTCCTACGCAATCTGGTGAATTAATTAGCTTTCCAAGCTCCGATGGCACATCTGAAGTTGGTGAGCTTATTGCTGAAAATACTACTGCTTCTGCCGCTGACCCAACCTTCGGCTTGGTGGGATTGCCTGTTTATAAATTCAGCTCAAAAATTGTCGCTATTCCATATGAGTTATTGCAAGATGCGGCTGTTGATGTCGAAGCATTCGTGCGTGGTCGTCTAGCCACTCGTGTTGCTCGTATTACCAATCAATATTTTACGACTGGCTCGGGTTCAGCGCAGCCAAGAGGTGTGGTAACAGGTGCGGGTGCTGGTAAAGTTGGAACAACAGGGCAAACTACAACTATTATTGTTGATGATTTGATTGATTTGATTCACTCGGTTGATCCTGCTTATCGTGCTTTAGGTAAGTGTCGCTTCATGATGAATGATGCGTCTTTGAAAATTATCCGTAAGTTAAAAGATACAACAGGTCGCCCATTGCTAATTCCAGAGTGTGATTCTCTAGGTAAAGCAATGGCTGATACAATTCTTGGTTACGAAGTGGTTGTTAATCAAGACATCGCAACCATGGCAGCAAATGCTAAATCCATCCTCTTTGGTGATTTTAGCAATTACACTATTCGTGATGTAATGGCGGCTAGTCTATTCCGCTTCACTGATTCAGCTTATACAAAACTTGGTCAGGTAGGTTTCCTGCAATGGTCGCGCCATGGCGGTAATTTGCTAGATGCTAACGCAGTAAAATATTACCAAAACTCTGCGACCTAATATCTTTATCTTATTCCTTAATCACCCACCTTATAGGGCTGGATAAAACCAGCCCTATCTTTTTATGGAGAGAAATATGGCAGCCCCAAAAAAACCCGAAGCAGCCCCAAAAAAACCCGAAGCAGCCCCAAAGAATGAAGATGCAGTGAAAATCCGCATTTTGACAGCGACCAAAATCAAAGATGTAGCCGTTAAAGCAAATCAAGTGGTGGAGACTGACGCAGCCACTGCGAAATCACTCATTGAGAGCGGAGCGGCTGACGATAGCGAAGAAGCAGTTGCTTACGCACTAGAAGCTGGAAAAGCAGATGTTATCAGCATATAACAAGCGCGAGATTGAAAAATCTCTCAAACTTATCACCGCGCCAGAAAATGAGCCACTATCTTTTGAAGAGGTAGTGGCTCATTTACGGCTGGATGAGATAGAACGCCCAGATATAGAGCGACTCATCACCATGGCGCGACAGCATATTGACGGGCGCGAAGGTTGGCTTGGTCGTGCGCTGATTACCCAGACTTGGGAATTCGCGCTGGATAGCTTTCCCTGCAAAGAGATTGTCTTGCCGCTTGCGCCAGTGCAGCAGGTAGTGAGTGTGAAATATATTGACCAATCAGGTTTTGAACAAACACTTGCTGCGGAAGATTACACCATCACCGCCAATGAACCAGTGCGAATTATTCCTGCTTATGGTAAAACTTTCCCAGCGGCGCGGTGCTATCCTGAATCGGTAAAAATTCGCTTCACGGCTGGCTATGGCGATGATGGTGATGATATTCCAGCACCAATCAAGCAAGCTATGCTCCTCCTCATCGGGCATTTTTACGAAAACCGCGAAATTATCGTGATAGGCGCAACTGTGGCAGAAGTTCCATACGCAGTAGATGCTCTGCTTAATCCATATAGGCTCTCATGGCTATAAAAGTTCAAATTGGCAGAATGGACAGGAAAATCACCCTGCGCCAGCGCGTACTTTCGCGCGACAGCATGGGCGGTGTTAGCGAAACTTGGCAGGATATGGCGGTCGTATTCGCAGAAAAACTAGACATCATCGGGCGCGAATTCATTGCTGCCCAGCAGGTGAACGCAGAAATTAGCACTAAATTCCGCATTCGCTACCGCGTGGATATTAATACAACATGGCGCATTTCTTACGATGGACGCGATTACGATATTATCAGCATCGCTGAGCTTGGTCGGCGGCGGTGGCTGGAAATTATGGCAAATGCCGCAGTAAGCAAACTAACGGATTTTTAAGATAGATTTTTATGAATATTATCCCTGCAGAACTCAATATCACTATTGAGCAGGGTAGCAGTTATGCGCTGGAACTTATCTGGAAAGATGAAAACGGAGTTCCGCGCGATTTATCGGATTGGTCAGCCCAATTAATGGCAAGAGCAAAGATAAAATCCACCACCGCATTCATCAACCTTTCCAGTACCTCCGAACAACCAGCCCTAAATGGCATTATTCTTGGGAGTGACGGCGCGATTACTGTGAATATGAGCAAGGCTGCCGTGAACGCAATCAGCGTATTCAACGGGGTTTATGACCTAATTCTAACCGACAGTTACGGCGAAGCAACCAAGCTTCTTCGCGGATTAGTAAGCGTTAAGAAAAGGATCACGCGATGAGCGAAATTATCGTGGTTAAAGAAACTAAAATCAATGTCGTTGAAGTGGGAATAAAAACCTTTGCTAACAGCACTGGTTCAACATTTTCGCTTGGCTCGCGCTTGGATGAAACAGTGATTATGGATGGCGGAGATCGCGAAATAGAAGAAATAATTTACGATGGAGGAATAAGATAATGGGAATTTATAAAGTTCCAGAGGTCACCACCGCTGGGCGCATGACCAAGATTTTTGCTAAACGCGAAATTGTTTGTGATACTGACAACAACACTTTTTATACAGGTGATGGCGTAACGCTAGGCGGCATTCCAATTGGTGCAAATGTTGTTGGCGCGGGCAGCATTTGGCGCAGCGGCGCGGGCGCACCTGATAATAGCCTTGGCGTAAATGGCGATTATTATCTCAATACAAGTAATTCTGATGTTTATCTTCGCACCGCAGGGACTTATTCAATCGTAGTGAATATCAAAGGTACTACTGGCGCAGCTGGCGCAAATGGAACTAATGGAACGAACGGCAGTGTTTGGAGAAGCGGAACTGGGCTTCCCTCTAATGTGCTGGGAGTGGATGGTGATTATTATCTCAATACCACAACGAGCGATGTATATCTGCGGAGCGCGGGGGCTTATTCAGTTGTCGTGAATATCAAGGGTGCTACTGGCGCGGCTGGTGCAAACGGAACAAATGGCAGTGTGTGGCGTAGCGGCGCGGGTGTGCCGTCTAATGGGCTGGGGGTTGATGGTGATTATTATCTTAAAACCACCACTGGAGATGTTTATTTCCGCAGTGGAGGGACTTATTCCATAGCAGCAAATATTAAGGGCGCGGATGGTAGCGGATTAAGCTCCGCTATCCAGCTGGCTAGTTCTTTTGCCCCGACCATGTTGCCAAAATTTGCCGCAGCATTTGCCAAGATGCGGGCGGGACAGGGCAATGCAAGAATCGTTGTCCTTGGTGATAGCACGACTGACGGCGGAGTTGATGTGGGATGGGCGCATCAATTAGCCAATATGTTGATGACTAGCGGTGCAGCCCCTGCGACACATAACGCCAATTTAGGTTTCAATCTCACCGATGCTAGAATTGTAAAAGGCAGCTCTTGGAGCGTAGATAACACCATATTATCTGCTGGCGGTGCGACTTGGAAAGCATCAACTAATACAAATTCTATGGCTATAACGCCAAATACGCCCTGTGATACTTTCAAACTTTGGTATGTTAAGAGAGTTGGTGGTGGGGTATTGAGCGTTGATTATGATGGTCTGGGAACTACTAATATAGACACTAATGCGGCGGCAGGCGTTGGTTCGGTTACGCTTTCAGCACCTGATTTAGGGCATACTTTTAACATAAAGTGGGTTTCTGGTGGACAGGTCAATACCATTGGGTATGAAGCATATTCATCCAATCGTAAATGCGTTCAGGTAATCAAAGCTGGACTCGGCGGCACAGCTTCTCAAGATTGGGTAGATAGCAGTCAGCCTTATTCATGGTTGCCAACGGTAATTGCCGCCGCGCCGCATTTGACGATTATCACTTCAGGAATTAACGAGTGTGCTGGCACGATTGATTTAACCACTTACCGCACTAATCTTGATACCATTATCGCACAAGCAAAAACGGTTGGCGATGTTCTTGTGCTTACTGGCAACCCAGCCAATCCAGCGGATGGAACGCATAATCAATCAACAGTATTCCAACAAACATACCGCGATGTTGTCCGCGCGGCGGCAACGGCGGCTGGCGTTCCGCTGATTGATATTTTTAACCGCTGGATAGATTATGATACGGCTAATGCACTTGGGTATCTCGGTGATACTTGGGTGCATCCAAGCGTTATTGGTTATTCTGACATTGCCAATACAATTTTTTCCTTCCTGTTGATGGCAACTGGCAGGGGGCGCGGAACAAACCAGCGCATGTTCTCCAATGATTTTGAAATGCAGGGGCAATTATGGGTGCGGGGAAATAAATTACTCGGCACATCTTCTCTTTCCTCAACCTCAATGTATTTTGGAATAAATTGTCCGTTTGATTCTAGCGGCGCATTTAATGCTGGCTTTGGTTATGATGCACTTGCATCTAATACTGTTGGGTTCAACAATACTGCATTTGGTTATCAAGCCCTTAAAAGCAATATAAGTGGGCAGGGTTTAACCGCTTTTGGGCAAGCCGCCTTGAAAAACTGCACAGGCAACTGGTCAACTGCTTTAGGACATGAGGCGGGGCAATCGGCTACATCATGTGATTACAGTGGTTTTTTTGGTCGAGGGGCGGGCTATAATGGTGGAACAGGGGCGACGACAACAGGTGATAATGTTTGGTTGTTTGGGTATAGAGTAATTGCATCATCACCAACGGCTTCCAACGAAATAAATATTTGTGACATTCTGAAAGGGCGTGTTGGAAAAGATAACACATTAGCGGATGTTCCTAATGCTGGTGTCTCAATTATGGGTGTAGACTCTTTGATTGGCGTCCTAAAGGGAGCAAATTTCAACACCACCGCCGACCAAGCAATAGCCCTTCTTTTCCCCGGGAATAAGTATGAAGTAACTGGAATGACAGTGACCAATGCTAGCACCAGCCTAACCAACGCCGCTGGTGGATTATATTCAGCCGCAGCAAAGGGTGGGACAGCGATAGTTGCAGCGGCACAAACTTATGCCAACTGCACCGCGGCAACCAAGCTCCAAAAAGCGACAATATCCGCCGCAGGGCAAGCCGACACTTTCAATGCTGCCACGCTATATCTTAGCCTTACCACCGCTCAAGGTGCAGCAGCCACCGCCGATGTCTATATTTACGGCAGACCAATGGTATAATAATGGAATTTTCCGCAGAAATGTCGGGTTTCGGCGCAATGAAAGCGGTGCTTGATGCGTTACCTGATCGTATGGCGAAAAATGTTAATAGTTTTGCCACGCGTAAAGCGGCAAATGTTCTGAAAAATGCCCTACGCGACGCTGCGCCAGTTGGTGAAGGAAAGCATAAAGCAGGACATGGGCGCGACCAATTCAAGGTTAAGCAAATTCGCGCTGACCGAGGCGGCGCAAGTTTTGTAGTTTCATCTGGTAAAGGTTTTTGGCTATATTGGCAGGAATATGGGCGCGGTGTGGTGAAGGTGCAAACCGCCAAGAAAAAGGGCATGCCTGCCAAAGTTCTATCTGACGGTGAGCATATTTTCGGCAAAGAAGTAAAAGCCGCACCAGCGCGACCATTCGCCCGACCAACCTTTGATAGTAACTGGGAGAAGGTTTTTAACACCATGGGCTTTGCACTTGGTGATGGTCTGCTGCGCGAGGCGAAAATAGCAGCAGGTGACTATAGCAAATATGCCAAGAGAATAGGAATAAAATAAGCAATGAGTGTGGAAACCATAATTTTCAGCAAGCTAACCAGCGTTGCTGGGCTTACGGATTTGGTGAAAACACGAATTTTTCCACTCCTCGCGCCACAGGATATTACCAAACCATTCGTCACCTTCCAGCGCATATCCAGTGGACGAGTGAAAAATCTACAAGGCGCATCCTTCACCGCGCAGACTAGATTCCAAATTGATTGCTACGCCACCAGCTATATTTCCGCCCGCCAAATTGCCGAGCAACTGCGCCTTGCGCTGGATGGCTGGAGCGATTATACCGCCAACCCCGCCATAAAAGGCAGCAGCCTAATAACCGACAGTGATTTTTCCATCACTGAAACCGACCCGAAACTTTACCGCGTGATGATGGAATTCCTTATCACCCACGATGAAGCACAATCTTAAACCCTAAAAAAAGGAGCTTACCATGACCGCAGCAAAATCTCTCAATGCCCAAGGCACTTTAATCAAAGTTGGTGATGGAGCATCGCCAGAAGTTTTTCACGCAATTTCTGAAGTAAAAGAAATTGGCGAACTTGGCGCAGTGCTAGCTGTTCTTGACGCAACTACTCTGGACAGCACCGCAAAAGAGAAGAAGGTTGGATTAGCTGACTACGGACAGCTAACACTTCAACTTCATTACGACCCGACAGATACAAATGGTCAGGATATTTTAAGGACGGCTGTAATCGACAAGCAGCTTCGCAATTTCAAACTAGAAATTACTGGTGACTCAACTCCAAAAACTTTTTCCGCTTATGTAATTTCTAATAAATCAGGAAATTTCGCGGTTGACCAAATCGTTGGTGCATCAGTAACCCTTGAAATCAGTGGTGCAGTGGCAGGTCTATAATTATGGCAAACAATAATAAATATACAGCAGAAACGCCTATAACCCTTGATAACAAAGAATATACTTTACTTTTTACATGGCGGCAATTCGCCGAGGTAAAAACTGTTTTCAAAGAAAAAGAATTTTCCGCAATATTGAATGGATTTGATACGAGCGAACTTGCTAAATTACTGGTTATTGGCTTAAAAACAAAACATCAAGACATAACCGAAGATTTTATTTTAGACTTAAACCCACCACCTGCAATTGGTGATGTTATTTCCGCACTGGACGAAGCATTAAATCGCGCTATTACAGGCGGAAAATCGTTTTTGGAGGATGATAGCCAAAGCAGCCCCCAGCAGGAAGAACAGACCGCGACCTGATTGAGGATGCCTTTCGTACTGCGCTTATGATTGGCATCAGCAATGATGACTTTTGGAGCATGACACCTTATCAGTTGCGGGTTGCAGTTTCCGCCCATGCAGAAAAACAAAAAAACCAGCACCGCCATGACTTAAGCATAGCTTGGTATGCAGCAGTTTTCCAACGCGCCAAACAGTTGCCGCGGCTGGAAAGCTTATTTGAAGAGCCAGAAACCAACCAACAGGCGGTTGCCGCCAAACTTATCCATCACTTAAAAATGCACAACGCAGCCCTAAAGGTAAAAGAAAATGCCATCGCAAAAGATAGGTAGTTTATCCGCAGATTTAGATCTTAAAACCGATAAATTCACCGCAGCTGTAAAAACTGCTGGTGACCAGTTGGCGAGCGGGCAAGCACGGATGAACCGCAGCCTTGGTCTAATAAATAAGCAATTTAACGATTTACAAAGAACTGTTGAAACAGCAAAAGGAAAATTGATAGGCTTTGCTTCAGTTTATTTCAGTGCAGGATTTATAAAATCCGCCATTGACATGGGCGACCATATTAATGATTTAAGCAAGCAAACAGGAGTTTCTGTAGAAACATTATCAAAATTATCTCTTGCCGCCAACCAAAGCGGAACAGACCTTGATAGTGTCGCACAAAGTATAAATAAAATGCAGAAAAATATATCTGAAGGTACTGATATATTTGGACAATTAGGTATAAAGCTTTCTGACATAAAAAAACTATCACCAGAAGAACAGTTTTTAACCATTGCAGAACAAATCAGTAAATTAGGCGATGACTCTGATCGCACTCGTGCGCTAATGGATATTTTTGGTAAATCAGGTGCAAGCCTTGCCCCGTTGTTTTCTGAAGGTGCAGAGGGCATTCGTAATGCAATGGAGCGAGCAAAAGAGCTAAATCTTGTGCTTTCGCCAGAACAAGCTGCAAAAATGGATGCCTATAATGACCATGTAGCAGAGCTTACGGCAAAATTAAGAATACTGGCTGTTGATGGTTTTGAATTTGCTTATGACAAAGCCATAAAATTCAATGAATTTGTTGAAGGGGTGAGCAAGATTACCCGCGCTAGCGATTTCCGTATCCCTGTAGATGAGTTAAGCGGACAGGAAGAGATTCTGCGCCGCCGCGCATTTCTTGTTGAGCGCATAACAAAATTACAAAAAGCATTTAATGATGAGCAAGACCCAGCAGTTTATAATAAATATAAACAAGAATTGGAAAATCTAAATAAACAATTAGAGCAAACATCATCAAGCGTAACTTTTTACAGTCCTATCTCTCCGCCAAAGAGTCAGGGGAAAATAAATTTTCAGCCTCCTGCGCTAAAAGGGCTTTCCGATGCACAGAAGCAGCAAAATCAAGAGTTGAAGGAAGCCCAAAAAATATATGATGACACGCGCACGGCGGCAGAAAAATATTCGGCGGAAGTTAACAAGCTGGATAATTTTCTAATGTCAGGTGAAATTTCTCAAGACACCTATAATCGCGCCCTAAAAAAAGCCAGCGATGAATATGAAAAAGCCACGGAGAAAAATAACGAGTTAAAAGATGCAGCCAAGGATTTAGGGTTAACCTTCACCTCAGCTTTTGAAGATGCTGTTGTTAAAGGCGAAAAACTCCGCACAGTGCTGGCGTCTCTCGCACAAGATGTTGCGAAAATTGCGCTGCGTAGGACGGTTACAGAACCTCTAAATGATTTTATCACAGGAACATTAAAAACTGCTTTTAATTTCGGCGGTGCGCGTGCCAATGGTGGCAGTGTATTCGCTGGAATGAGTTATGATGTTGGTGAATTTGGGCGCGAACGCTTTGTGCCAAATATCAATGGCTCAATCGTCCCCTATGACCAGATTGCAGAAAATAACGGCGGTCTCACCGTTCACAATACTTTCAATATGACGCAAGGTGGCAGTGGACGCGGGGTTAACGATGCAGCCTTGTTAGAGCAGGTCGCTAAAGTAGCGGAAAATTCAGTACGCATGGTTTATGCCGAGGAAACTCGTAATCAGATGCGTACGGGCGGATTATTTAACCCAGTATAAAATTTATGACCGATATATTCCCCACCACTATGCGTGCGCCGAGCTATAGCCCGCAATGCACACCTAAAGCCAACATCATTGAAGCACCTTTCGGCGATGGTTATTCGCAGCGCACACCACAGGGTATTAATCATATAAGTGATAATTGGACTGTGCCGTGGAACGCTTTAGAAAATGACGAGGCTCAAACCCTGATAATATTCTTAAAAGCTCATTATACCTTGCCGTTTTTATGGACACCGCCGCGCGAAAGCACTGCTAAAAAATTCAAATGTTCACAGCTGAGCTATTCCCCGAGCAGCAATTCGCAAGATTGCATGGATGTAAGCGCAACCTTTGAACAAGTCTTTGATATTGGATAGTTTATGAGTGTTCCAGCGGATGCAAGAAAGCTAGCAACAGACGCGCTAGTAAAGCTATATACGCTTGATACTACGGCTCTTGGTGGCGATATTTTTCGCTTTGTCAGCGACAGTGATGTGAATGCAATTGATGGTGCATTAACCTTTGATGGCAACAAATACTATCCTGTTCCATTCAAAGCCGAAGGATTTGAACGCAATGGGCAGGGTGCATCGCCGCGACCAAAAATCAGCATCAGCAATGTGACGCGGGTAATGATTGCATCGGTTATCACTCTGAATGATTTAGTTGGTGCGACATTCATGCGGCAGCGTACTTTTCGCAAGCATTTAGATGATGGCAGCGACCCCGACCCCACTGCCGTCTTTCCGCTAGATGTTTATCGTATTAATCGCAAACTCAATCAAAATCCACAATTTATAGAGTTTGAACTTGCCGCACCAACCGACCAGCAGGGCGCACAAATTCCAGCCAGACAATGCTTAAAGCGCACCTGCACACACCGCTATCGCAGGTGGGATGCTTCAAGCGGAACATTTGATTATACCAAGGCAACTTGCCCATATTCTTCAACCACATATTTTAACCAGCGCGACATTCCAACTTCTGACCCAGCTGATGATGTTTGCGGAAAGCAACTATCTTCCTGCAAAATTCGCTTTGGAACACAGCCACTGCCCACCCGCGCATTTCCGGGAATCGGAGGACAATAATGTTTAACCAAACTGCTATTTCCGCCGCACAAGCACATGCTTTGGCAGAGTTTCCGAATGAGTCATGTGGTATAATTGCGGATGATGAATATATTGCTTGTGAGAATATTGCTGATAATCCGCAAAGAGATTTCCAAATCGCCACGGAAACTATTTCTAGCTATATAATTTCTGGAACTCTGCAAGCTATAGTCCATAGTCACCCACATGTGCAGTTTGATGTACCAAGCAGCCCTAGCAAAAGCGATATGCTCGGGCAGATTGCGACCAATGTTCCATGGGGTGTGGTTGATACCGATGGACAAGTTGCCTCCGAGCCTTGGTGGTGGGGTGATTTTCTACTGGATACGCCACTGATTGGAAGAAACTTTCAACACGGAGTGCGCGATTGTTATAGCCTTATTCGGGCATGGTATTGGCAAAAACGAGAAATAAAACTGCCCGAAGGCGCAAGAGATGACATTTGGTGGAAAACCGATGATAATCTTTATGTAGATAATTTTGCCGCAGCTGGATTTGTGCAAATTTCGCGCGACCAGCTTGCCGACGGCGATTTAGTGCTTGGCAAAGTCAACTCAACGAAAATCAATCATGCAGGCGTTTATTTGGATAATAAAGAAGACGGTAAGGGATTAATCCTTCATCACCTGCCTAATCGCTTGTCGTGTCGCCAGCCCGCTAGCCCATGGCTTAACCGAGCAGAAATGTTTTTGCGCTATGCTCCATAATATTCATCTTTATGGCAGCCTCGCAGAAAAGTACGGGGCAAAACATTGTTTTGATATTGTAACCGCACCAGAAGCTGCCCGCGCCCTCGCTGCGAACTATAAGGGTTTTCGCAGTGACTTCATAGATGGCAGTTATCGCGTAGTAGTTGGTGATCTTGAGCATGGCACAGATTTGGAAGAGCAAACGCTGGATTTTCAAATTGGTCAGCGGCAAGCGGTTCATATCATACCACTTGCCATAGGCGCAAAAAATGGCGGTGGTATTAAAGCCATCGCTGGAATTGCCCTTCTCAGTGTTGCGACTTATGGTGCATTTTCTGCGGTTGGTGCTGGGGTTGGTATTGGAGCGGGATTTGGCACATCAGCATTTAGTGTTGCTGGGTTTGGTGTAACTTGGGGAAATATCGCTGGTCTTGGTCTTTCAATGGCGTTCTCTGGTGTTTCGCAAATGCTGACACCAACTCCAAAGGCAAGTGATTATGGCAACCGAGAAGCCCCAGACCAACGAGCATCTTTTTTGTTTAGTACACCTGTAAATCGGGGTGCAGAGGGTGCGGTAATTCCAATTATTTACGGCGAATGTGTCGTTGGCAGTATTGTCATTAGTGCAGGGATTACAACGGAGAAATTATTGTGATTAGCAATGACAATATTTTACCATTATTTATTTCTGGTTCAGGCGGCGGCGGTGGGAAAGGTGGTGGCGGAGGTTCTTCTCGTATTGCTCAGGAAGCCCCAAATACTCTTCAAAGCAAAGCCACGCTTCGTGCCATTGAGTTGCTCGGCGAAGGAGAAAATGTTGGCTTGGTAGATGGTGCAAAATCTATTTATTTTGATAATACTCCACTGCAAAATTCTGATGGAAGCTATAATTTTACAGGCATAACCTTCGCAGAACGCACAGGAACGCCCGACCAAGAGGTTATAACAGGGTTTCATGATGTTGAGGAAGAGAAGCCAGAAGGCGTAAAAGTAACTCATTCAATTCCTATCGTTCGTACAATCACCGATTATGATACAGATGCCGTGCGGATAACCATTCGCATTCCTGCCCTTACCGAGCAAAATACTAGCAATGGTGATTTGAATGGCAGCCAAGTTGCTTTTAAGATTGAATATCAGCCAAACGGTGGATCATATATAACCGCGATTGAAGATACCATCGTTGGAAAAACAGTTAGCCCATACGAACAGCAATATCGTTTTAATCTAACTGGCTCTGCACCATGGAATATTCGCTTCACGCGCGTAACACCCGATAATACCGCAGCGAATATACAAAATGATATATATTGGTCGTCCTACACCCGCATTATAGACCATAAACTTATTTACCCAGATGACCATATAATCGGGCTGGAAATTGACAGCTCATTATTTAGCAATATCCCAACAAGGTCTTATCGGGTAAAGGGAAAGATTATAAATGTTCCGTCAAACTACGACCCAGAAACCAGAGAATATACAGGAGTATGGGATGGAACTTTTCAGCTGGCATATAGCAATAATCCAGCTTGGGTATTATACGACTTAATGATAAATGACCGCTATGGTGTTGGTTCGCTTATAGTGCCATATTTGCCAGATAAATGGGCATTATATGAATGTGGTCAATATTCTGATGAGATGGTTGATAATGGTGCGGGCGGGCTAGAGCCTCGCTTTACCTTTAATGGGATTATTCAAACCCAAGAAGATGCCTTGCGCGTTTTACAAACAGTTGCCTCGGTTATGCGGGCAATGGTTTATTGGGGGGTGCAAGGAACTTCTGGCGTTATTACAGTTGCACAGGACTCACCAAAAGACCCGATAAAGCTCATAACGAACAGTAATGTTTATAACGGAAGCTTTAATTATAGCGGCTCTTCGCTAGATGTCCGCCACACGGCTTGTTTTATTTCATATACCGACTTAAACGACCCTAAAAAAATCGCGGTGGAGGTGGTGGAAGACCAAGCACTTATTGCAAAATTCGGCTATAGAAAAAAAGATATTGTTGCTTTTGCTTGTACAAGCCGTGGACAGGCGCATCGGGCGGGGCGTTCGGAAATTTATAGCGATTGCTATTTAACAGAAGTGGTGAATTTTAGCACTGGCTTGGCAGACGCTGATATTGCTCCATCGCAAATTTTAAGCGTTATGGATAGCGATTATTCTGGCGTGCGCTTTAGTGGGCGAATAATTAGCGTTCAAGATGATGCTGGTTCACCACTGCATTATACAGGCGTCACGATTGATGCACCAGTTACACTTGCATCAGGTGAAAGCTATACAATTTCTATGGTTATGCCAGATGGAATGCTGGCGGAAATCGGAATAATAAACAGTGAAAACCAAACCGATACACTGACTTTTGCGACTCCGCTTACAGTCGCACCGCTACCATCCGCAGTATGGGTTCTCACCTCAAGCGAACTTGCTCCACGCCAATTCAGCGTTTTGGCAATGCAAGAACGAAGTACCGCCGAATTTGAAACCACTGCCTTGCTTTATGACCAAAATAAATACGCATATATTGACAATGGTTTGCATTTGCCAACCCTAAATTATAGCAAAATCAGTAGGGACATAATTACACCGCCGTCAGATTTACACATTTTTGAATATTTGGCACGAAATGGACAATCTGTTTTTTCAGCCGCAACTATTTCTTGGAAATCCAGCAATGATTCCCGTGTTGTTCGCACTGAATTAGAAGCCCGCCGCCCGAATGGAAGCAATAATTATGAACGAGTTGATTCTACTTCTGGCGTAAGCGTAACAATTGTAAATACCATAGACGGAGTGTGGAGTTTTCGTGCGCGGAGCTTTGACGCTCTCGGGCGACCAAGTGCGTATGTTTATTTGGAAAATATCAATTTGAGCATAAATAGCACTCCACCCGACGATGTTACGGCATTCAGCATAACTTCTATGGGCAATACTTCCACCCTTACTTGGAAGAAAGCTAGCAACTTAAATATCAGCCACTATGAAATTCGTTATTCAACAGTGCTAACTGGTGCGGAGTGGAATAGTTCGGTTACTGTGCTTGATAGAATTTCCGCAAATTCCACAACAGCAATTGTACCGACTCGTAGCGGCACATGGCTTATCAAAGCCGTCACCAACCCAACTGATAATTATCCATCAGGAATTTATAGCAACAATGCTGCACTCATAACGACCGATATAGATGCTCTTCTGAATTTCAATTTTGTAGATGAATTGGTTGAGCATCCAACATTCGCAGGCACAAAAACTAATGTTGAGGTTAGCGGCAGCGGAAATCTTGAGTTAAGTCCGATTTTCAGCGGGTTGGATTTTGTAGCCTATGAGACACAAGGCACTTACGATTTTCCCGAATTAGATTTAGGCGCGATTTATACTAACCGTATCACCCCGCGAATAGTTGCATCAGGAAATCTACGCAGCAATATTGCTGATGAATGGGCTAATGTTGATGAAATAGTTAATGTGGATGGTATAACCGATGGGCAGTGGAAGGTTGAATTTCAAATTTCCACCACCAATGATGATCCAAGTGGTTCACCAGTCTGGAGTGATTATAGAATAGCCTCCATTGGTGATTATAATTTCCGCGCCGTACGCCCTCGCGTAGTTCTCTATTCGTATTTTCCAACTGTAACCCCGTCTATTGAGGAGCTTTCTGTGCAAATTGACATGCCCGACCTAATTCAAAGCGGGAATGACATTGTAACCGATGCCACTGGCACGAATGTTATATTTGGTTTCGCCTTCAAAAGTACCGACCCACGCCTTGGCATAGCCACACAAAACATGGCTACTGGCGATTATTACACCATAACCGCCAAATCAGCGACAGGCTTTTCAATCCGTTTTTTCAATGCGGCAGGAACAGGAATATCGCGCACTTTTGATTATGTGGCTAAGGGCTACGGAATTTTAACACCTTAAAGGATTTTTTATGAATAAAATAAACAAAAAATTACTCTCGTTTTTTGCAATCTCCTTGCTGCTTATGCAGCAATTTACACCTAGCTTTGCCGCGCAAGTCAGCAATGTTGTTTTAGAAAGCAATATAACAGGGCTAGAGCTTCGCACCCAGCAAAACGATATAAACGCAGCATTTAACACGCTCCATAAAGGGGCATCGCTTCCTGCTTCAGCTGCCGCTGGCACATTATGGATTGATGACTCTGGCGGTGCAACGGCGTGGCTACTAAAACAATATGATGGCACAGATAGCATAACCATCGGCACAATCAACACCTCTGCCAATACATTTACACCATCAGGGCAACTCGGAACTTTCGGAAATGCCGTAGTCAGCAAAACAGGAACGCACACGCTTGATAGCACTCATTACGGGCAGTTGATTAAAGCGGATGCGACCAGTGCATCATTCACCTCAAACATCGCCGCCGCAAGCACACTAGGCTCGTCTTGGTATGCCATCATCCAAAAAATAGACGCCACAGCGAATACTATCACCATTGATCCGAATAGCACCGAACAAGTGAATGGCGCAGCCACTTATGTTCTGAAAAACCAATATGAAGGAATTATCCTTGTAAAAGATAGCTCATCTTTCCGTGCGCTGCCTTTTGGCAATACCAACCTTGTCAAAGTTTCTAGTGATGACACCACCGCAGGATATATTGAGGACAAAATCACCGCTGGTAACGGAATTTCTCTTGCTACGGCAAATAGTGGGGCAAACGAAAACCGCGCTATTTCCACAAATCTTGCCACTGATTCGGGTTTGGAATTTAGCGGTAGTGCGCTACGAGCTAAAGCAGGAACGGGCATTGTTCGCAGTTCCACAGGCATCAATGTAGATGTCGGCACAACTGCAAATAAAATTGTACAGCTCAATGGCTCGGCACAGCTTCCAGCTGTTTCTGGTGCATTGCTTACTAATTTACCAGCAACTATTGTATTACAACAAATTTTTACCTCAAGCGGAACATATACACCAACAGCTGGAATGGACTACTGCATCATTGAAGTTGTTGGTGGAGGTGGCGGCGGTGGGGGGGCTGTTCCAAGTGGTGTGGCGGGCGGCGGTGGGGCAGGTGGATATGGTCGAGCTAGATTTACGGCTGCAACTATAGGTGGCTCTCAAGCCGTCACCATTGGATCAGCTGGTGCAGGTGGGACAAGCTTTGGCACAGATGGCACGGCGGGCGGAACTTCCTCATTTGGTGCGCTTATATCAGCGACAGGTGGAGGTGGTGGTTACGGCTTTCTTGGCGGTAGTACTAGCGGCGGCGGTATAGGAGGCGCATCATCAGGTGCAGATATTAATATTTCTGGCGGTGGTGGCGGATATAGTATGGGAGGCACATCGTTTTTTGGAGGCGGAGCTAGATATGTGGTTAATGCTAATGGCGCAAGTGGTGCTGCATATGGCTCAGGTGGAAGTGGCGGATCAAGTATTGGAGGCTCATCATACTCTGGCGGTGCTGGTAAGGCGGGTGTTGTGATAATAACAGAGTTTGTTACGCCATAAAAATCAAAAAGGCATAAAATGAATAATGAAAATTGGCATAACGCGGCACGGAAATTAGGTGGTGAGCAACTGATACCTGTAATTGAAAAGATTCAAGAAGACCATAACGAATTATCAAAGAAATTCAGCAAGTCTTTTCCAGCTGGTGACCACGAGGGACATTGCCGCTATCACGATGCAATTATTGAACGCACTGCGGAAATCAAAAAATTGCGTATGGCGATACAGGAAAAAACTATCTCTGCACTCGTTTGGTCAGCAATATTGGGAATTGGGCTTGCCGTTTGGCATGAGCTGCAACGAGCTTTCATAAAATAACGCAAAAATTTAAGCGGTTTTTCCTGATAACGGAAAGCACCATATCATAGGGGGATTTATGAGCAAAACTCAGGCGGGCGGCGTTTTGTCATCAGCGGAATTTGTCGCGCCTAAACGACTTATAAAGCGAATATTTATCCACTGTTCGGCAAGTGATAACCCAAAACATGATGATATTTTCGTGATCCGCCAGTGGCATTTAGAACGAGGATTTAATGATGTTGGCTATCATTTTTTCATAAAATTTGACGGCACTATTCAGCGCGGGCGGAACATTGAGCGCACACCAGCCGCGCAAGAAGGAAACAACACCGCCACCATCGCTATTTGCTGTGCTGGGTTAAGCCAATTTACCAAAGCACAATTTATTTCACTGCGCTGGCTAGCACAAGCCATCCACGCGGCGATACCAAAAGCGACTTTCCACGGGCATTGCGAGGTAAATCCTCACAAAACATGCCCCGTGTTCGCTTACAAGACCGTTCTCGGACTGGATTCCAAGGGCGGATTAATCACAACCTAAAAAGGAGAGTTTTATGAAGGGCTGGAAAACAGTTTTGTTCAATATATTGGCGGCTATTGCGCCTGTTTTGGAAGCAAGCGGCGCGGATTTGGGGCTAACAGGAAATGCAGCGGCAGGTTATGCTCTTGGTGTGAGCATTATCAACTTGGTGTTGCGGTTTTACACAACAACACCAGTTGGGCAATCTAAATGAGCTGGCTAATCTTAGTTGCTGGGGGTTTAGGCGTTGGCGCAGTTGCTTGCGCCTTCGCCCTCTGGCGATATTTAAGCCAACTATCAGCAAAGGCAGCAGAAGCGGAGCTATTACGCTATGAAAATGAAAAACTTAAGAAGCAGTTGGCAGATAGCAAAGAAACAGCGCAAGCTTTTACCAAGCCTCGGCGTAATCTTGCTGATCTCGCTGACCAGTTGTGAGCAGCCGCAAAATTCTGGTTACTGCCCACCGCGCATCCACGCGGAAAAATCAGTGAAAGACTGGGTGCGCGGCGGAAATTTCTCCGATGCAGTGCATGATTACCTAGACAAAATAGCCACCCAACAACAAGAAATTGATAAGCATTGCAAATAGGCTTTAGTCAGCCGCCATAAAGCGTTTTCCAGCCACGATACGGCGCGTTTATTTTTGATGGAGCGTTTTTATGGATAATCACAAGCCTGTTGCCCCACTTTCTGGTGCTGCACCATATCTCGGTGGCAAGAAAAACCTAGCCGAGCGCATTATTGAGCGCATCGAACCTATCCCACATCAATGTTATGCCGAGCCATTTATAGGCATGGGTGGGCTATTTCTTCGCCGTCGTTCGGCTGCTCCATGCGAAGTTATCAATGATTATTCTGGGGAGGTTGTGAACTTTTTCCGAATAATTCAGCGACATTACCGCGCATTGCTGGATGAACTTCGTTTTTCGCTGGCGGGACGGAGGATTTTCAACACCTTCCTCAATACTCCACCAGAAACCCTCACCGATATTCAACGCGCTGCACGGTTTTATTATCTCCAGCATTGTGGCTTTAGCGGAAAAGTTGGCAGCACCTCTTTTGCCGTAGATAGGACTGGAAAATCCCGCTTTAACATTCGCCAGTTGCGAACCCATATTGAAAAACTCCACGAACGGCTTGCCGAAGTTACCATTGAAAATTTGCACTACAGCGATTTTATCACGCGTTATGACGGCGCGGACACGCTGTTCTATCTAGATCCGCCATATTATGGCTGCGAGGATGATTACGGCAAAAATATGTTTGAGCGCGAAGATTTCGTGAAATTAGCCGAGCAATTAACAAAAATCAGTGGCAAATTCATACTATCGCTAAACGATAAACCGCAAGTGCGCGAAATTTTTGCCGATTTTTGTATGGAAGAAGTTAGCACCAACTATGGAATAGGAAAAAATCAGAAATTTGAGGAGTTGCTTATTTCAAACCAACTACTTACACGCCGACAGCCGACTTTTCTGTAATGGTGGTGACCAGATGTTTAGTCAACTGCATAAAGACAGCTGCGATGCTTTTAGTTTCCCCAAATGGTTTAACATTGGACATAACACCGCCATCTGGTCGTAAAACCAAAGACGGCATCCATGTCGCGGATGCCAAACGCTTTATGTAAGGTGACTAAACCTTGCTATAAGAGTAGCTGTTGGCGGGGGTAATTGCAAGCAGCTAAAACACATCCAATTTTACACCTATTTTGAACATGCTTTATATTTATTTAGCTCTAAAATCCGTACTATAATGAAAATCAATGTTTATAAAATTCAAGCAGTTAAAATTTTTATTTTTCTCATTTTATAGTACAGCTTGCACTTTGTAACAATTTACTTTACAAGCATAAAATGCGGTGCAATTTCACCCTATCATAATCCCTTGGTCGGGTGTTCAAATCACCCCCGAGCCACCATATTTTTCAATTGGTTATGAGTTAAACTCCCTATTATTTAACCCCTTCTGGGGCACTGGTGGGGCAATAATTAAAAACAATCCACGATAATTGACAATTATAGAACCAACCGAAACTGCCCTTTTGAAATAGTTTTGCCCCATAACTGCCCCACAGAACAATAATATAGTAATTTACTTTATATATTACAGGTGATTACAAAATATATTCATGGGATTACTTATCACCTATTGCTATTTATTGCTGGTTGTTGTAGCTTCACTTCAGCAATTAAGAGGGGCAATTTATGGCAAATATAGAAAAACGCACAGCACCAGATGGTAAAATATCCTATCGGGTAAAAATCCGCATCAAGGGCTTTCCAACTCAAACAGCTACTTTTTCACGCATTACGGATGCTAAAGACTGGGCGAAAATAACGGAGGGCGCAATAAAGGATAGGCGTTATTTCAAAAACACAGAATCAAAGAAGCGAACACTAAAAGAATTGATTGAACGCTATATTGATGATGTTTTGCCAGCGAAGCCAAAAAGCAAAGACAAGCAATCCAGCCAGCTTAATTGGTGGAAAGAAGCAATAGGTGATTACTTTCTTGTGGATATAACCCCTGCCCTAATTGCTGAATATCGGGATAAGCTAGCCAAAGAAAAAACCAGATTTAATAAAAAATACTCGCCAGCAACAGTTAATCGTTATCTAGCTGCAATCAGTCACGCTTTCACTATCGCAACCAATGAGTGGGGTTGGCTTGAAGATAGCCCCATGCGGAAAGTGTCAAAATCAAAAGAACCAAGGGGGCGGGTTCGCTTCCTATCAGATGATGAACGCAAAGCATTACTAACTGTTTGCCAAGAATCATCCTCCGAATATCTATATCCTGTAGTAGTTTTGGCATTATCCACTGGTATGCGACAAGGTGAAATACTGGGCATAAGCTGGGATGATATAAATCTAGATAAGCAATATATTATTTTGCATGAAACCAAAAATGGTGAACGCCGAAGAGTGCCACTGGCAGGGCTTGCACTTGAAGAAATAAAGAAGTTAAGCAAAATCCGCCGTATTGATACCAACCTGTTATTCCCTCATGCCAACACCAATATAAAAGAACAACATTTTGACATACGCAAACCATGGAATGACGCACTGGAAAAGGCAGAAATAAAAGATTTTCGTTTCCATGATTTACGCCACAGTGCAGCGAGTTATCTTGCTATGAATGGCGCAAGCCTTGCCGAAATAGCGGAGGTTTTAGGGCATAAAACCCTGCAAATGGTGAAACGCTACGCCCACCTTTCCGAAGCCCACACTAGCAAGGTTGTAGCCAGCATGAATGAAAGGATTTTTGGATGATATTTGGTGAACAAAAATACGCACTAACAGAAAACACAGGCATAGATTATAACTATTGGTTTCTGCAACCCAAATGGGATTTTAAGCAAGCTGCTTTGTTACTGTGTGATATTTGCCCTAATGATAAATTCCAAGATTACAAATGGTGCGATGGATTCTACATTGACCAGTTTATTCCTATATGCACAACAGGTTGTTATAATATAGATGTTTATACAAAATCAGACTTCATAAATGAAGTGCTAGAAAATTATAGTCATAGATACGAAGTGAATAATAAATCCTTAGAAAAACCACTTGATTGGATAAAATGGTTTGTAGATGAGGGGATATTAAAATCTGTGGCAATATGGGGTTATCTAAAAAAGAACAATATAGATATAACTCCTACGAATAACAGTAAGATATACCAGTATTACACTAAATGGGCTTATAAAGAAGCATGGGCATTTGACGATGTGGTTGCCTTGCTGTGTAGAAGAGCTACTTATGAGAGCTATGATTTAATGAAATGTGCATTACCGCATGATTGTTATTCAACTAAAGAAATAATTTCAGAACTAAAACAAAGCATAATGAACAAGGCAATAGATTATATAGAGGTTGATTGTCATTCTCATATTGAAAGAAGATTTAAGCCTGATGATATAATAAAATGGGCTGAAATTAGAAATTATAAATTCCCTACCTTACTGATGCAAATAATGGGATATGAGAAATTAATGCCCAATCCAAAAAACAAGCGTGGATGCAAAACAGAAATTCTCAAAGAATTTGATAGGCGAGCAAAAGAAAATTTATTGCATTCTAAATGGGATGATGAGTTAACTTACTTACGACAATACGCTGGAAATATAGGAGAAACATACACTATAGAGGCTATTAAAAATATAATTCCTAAAAAAATGTTTTTAGGAAAGAGGCTTTAATCCCTACAAACATTATTATCATTAAATAAACATTATTGTTTTTAATGATAATTGTAGCGTCATATTTCTTATTACCAAGAACGCTTGGTATTTGTTTAACAATAAGGAATAACGCAAATGACTACACAACGAACAATTTACTTAACAGTAAAACAGCTTTCTGAAAAATACCCTGCCTTTCCGCAAGGTGGGGTTCGCTCGTGGATATTTTCTGATAAAAATGGTTTTTCAAAATGCTTGCGCCGAGTTGGCAAGAAAATCCTAATTTCAGAAAATTCTTTTTTGCAATGGTTGGAAAACCAAAACCTAAAATCCAGTAATTAGCAAAAACCATTAGTGGGGTGGTCAACACTACCCCACCTAATTTATTTGGATTTTCAAAATGAGTAAAAAAACCAGCACATTATTAGCACAAGTGAGTGCCGTGCCAAAGGACGAACCATTTGTGCAAATAACTTTTGAATTGATGAATTCGCCATCTTGGCGAGCGAAGTCAATATCATGCAGTAAATTACTGGATTTTTTGATGTTAGAACACATGGCACATAAAGGCATGGAAAATGGCAATTTGCTTGCTACATACAATCAGCTTGAACAATTCGGCATTGCCAGAAATTGCATTAACAAAACCATACAGGAAGCTGAAAATCTAGGGTTGGTGATTGCAGAACGCAAAGGCAGGCAAGCCAGAAACAAGAATTATTGCACCTGTTTCAAGCTAACTTTTTTGCCACATAGTTTTCACAATGAGAAAGGTGTTAAAATGTATAGTGAGCCTAGTAATGATTGGCGAATGATAACAGATGCGGAGATTGAGAAACTGAAAAACAAAAAAGTAAAACGCTTAAATTTTAATTCTGATTGTAGAAACCTCCACTCAACAGGTGTAAAATCTACCACTAACAAGGTATAGTTTTTTACACTTCTTGTTTTGTAATATCCTGTAAATGTTGATTATTGAAAAGTGTGGTTTTTTACACCCCTTTATATATTTTGGCTGTATTGCACAATAGAATTACAGTTTGCTACAGCATATCTATTGCCATTTAACAATGCAGAGAATAGAGTTTTGCCATCTATAAATGATATTTAAATATAAATTACACAAGGCAGCAAATGAGTTTCAATAAAATCCTAGAAAAATATCGTAAAATCTCATTTTCAGAGCGTGATAAAGGCAACCGCTTTGAAAGACTGATGCAGGCTTATTTACTCACTGACCCTATTTATGCCAATAAGCTAAAAAATGTTTGGTTGTGGAGCGAATTTCATGGAAAAGATGATTTGGGTGGTGGTGATACTGGTATTGATTTAGTTGCTCGCACTTATGATGGTGATTATTGGGCAATACAGTGTAAATGTTTTCTGGAAACTTCCAGCATTGATAAACCTGCTGTTGATAGTTTTCTATCCACTTCCAGCCGAGAATTTAGGAACGAAGAATTAAAAACATCTAGATTTTCCAATCGCCTTTGGATTTCCACCACTGATAAATGGGGTGGCAATGCAGAGGAAGCAATTAGAAACCAGCACCCACCAGTGCAAAGAATAAATCTATCAGATTTACAAGCTGCCCCTGTTGATTGGGAAAAGTTGGATAATGGGGTTCATGGTGAAGCCTCACGAAATCCAAAGAAAACGCTGCGAGCGCATCAAAAAGAATCATTAGAAAAAACCCACGAACATTTTAAGATTGCAGATAGAGGCAAGCTAATTATGGCGTGCGGAACTGGAAAAACATTTAATTCGCTCCGCATTGCCGAAAATGAAACTGGTGGTAAAGGACTTGTTTTGTTTTTAGTGCCATCTATTGCGTTATTGGGGCAAACTTTGCGTGAATGGTCATCAGACGCTAACGAGCCAATCAATGCCATTTGCATTTGTTCTGACCCTGAAATTTCCAAAAAGAAAACCAAAAATGATGATAGCGATGGTTTCAGCGTGGTTGATTTGGCGTTGCCAGCTTCCACCAATACCAAAGATATTTTGCACCAATTCCAGAGAATAAAAAGCAATGGCAATAGCGGAATGACTGTAGTTTTTTCCACTTACCAATCTATTGAGGTTATTGCCAACGCTCAAAAAGAGCTGATTAAAAACGGCTTTGGTGAGTTTGATTTGATTATTTGT
>SXRF01000090.1 GCA_005792635.1 Rickettsiales bacterium | reverse complement strand
TTGATTTCGCCGTTATGGGCGATCATGCGGAAAGGCTGCGCCAAATGCCAAGCGGGCGCGGTGTTGGTGGAAAAGCGTTGATGGACAATGGCATAGGACGAAATAAAGCGGCTATCGCGCAAATCTGGGTAAAACGCCGTTAGCTGCTCCGCCTTGAACAAGCCTTTGTAAATCAGGCTGCGGCAAGATAGCGAGCAAACATAAAAATCATTGATAGCACGCGCACGCACAGCTTTTTCAATGCGCTTGCGAATGGCGTATAGCTCCAGCTCAAAGCGTTCCTCATCCTCCGCGCTGGTTGCGCCTTCGCGCCCTGCGATTAGAATTTGCTCAATTTCTGGGCGGCTATCGGCGGCAATTTCGCCAATCACATCCGCGCATACTGGTACTTGCCGCCAGCCATAAAAACTATAGCCAAGGCGCAAAACTTCGGCTTCCACAATGGCGCGGCAAGTTTCCTGCGCCGCGAAATTCTTTTTGGGCAGAAACATCATGCCCACCGCAAGCAATGGACTACGCAGAACACGCCCAGATTCGGTTATATGCGCCTGAAAAAAATCCTGCGGAATTTGGATATTGATGCCCGCGCCATCGCCAGTTTTCCCGTCCGCATCCACCGCGCCACGGTGGAACATGGCTTTTAGGGCTTCAATGCCCGCCTCCACAATCCTGCGCTGTGGTTTGCCATCTATCGCCGCAATAAAACCCACACCGCAAGCGTCATGCTCGCTAGCAGCGTCATACATGCCGTTTTGTGCTAAATGTTCCGCACGCGAATTCCAATCTTTATCCCATGAGTGCATTATCTTGGCATCCTATTTTTAATTGAACAATCAGCAGCGGCGTTTTGCACCATATCAGGCAGAAAAAGGATAGTGTAGGACATATCCTCGTCCTGCCAATATTGCTTGAGCAAATCAAGGCGACCAGCGTCCAAGCCGTCGCAATCAGCCTCTATGCCTTTTTGCACTTTTGCATCGCAAGCAACTACTCTGTCCAATACTTGCTGAACATTTATTGCTGTGCGTTTGAAGCGATCGCAGGTTTCCATTCTTTGGCTTTCTCTGCAAGTGGGAACGCTGTCTTTGCTGGCACAAAATTTATTCATAAAACTGCTGTCAGAGCTACTTGGCGCGGAAAGCTCATCGCCATTCACAGGAGGTACAGAAGATGTTGCATCATTGCTGCTTTCGCGCAGTTGTTGCGCCATTTTCGGGTCATACCATGTGTCGCCTTGAATGCTGCGCTTGATGCTCGGTTCGCGCAAAGTCTGCTCTGGCGATAGCGACATATCACGAACTTGCTCGGCCGCTTGGGCGGAAAGTGGTGTGGTGAAAATAAGAAATGCAATAATCTTGCAGGTGATGTTTTTCATATGGTTTCTAGCCGCTTATTTTGGTTTGAAAGTGATAGATAATTTTGTTCGCTAATTACACTGCGTCCAAGTTCTTTTTCTGTTTCTTTTCGTGCAATTCCAGCAACTTTGCCGCCGCGCTGCGCAATTTTCTTATTGCCTACAAAAGTTTCTGGTTTCTCGCTGGCAGAAATTTCCGTGGTTACGCGCTCGCCAAGCATGGTAAAAATCAGCTCTAAATCGGTCATGTGATCGCGCAGATTATCCACAGATTTAGTAGGAATATTCTTATGTTTTTTATATTCGCTTGGTGTCATGCCAAAGGTGGCTTTAGAAATTTCAGCGGTGAGAATTGCATAATCACTCTGGCTAGTAATTCCGCGCTCTTTCCACTCATCAGTTAAATTCTGGCGAACGGCAATTCCGCGCAGTCGCTTATCAATCCAATCTTTCGGATAGCCTTTTTGTTCATAAATCTGCTTCATTCGTTCCTGCGCTAGCTCAGGATTTTCAATTTCCTGAATTCGCTCATAGCCAACTTTTGCCAGCCATTTTTTGAACGGTTCAGCTTTTGGCGAGGGAATAGATTGGATAATCCGCAGCATTGATTCTGTGTTCGCACAGTCGGTGGTGTATTTTTTTCCATCTGTGGATAGCAATTTCAGTTGTACGATTTTTTCGTACAACTCAGAAAAATCTTCTTTTTCAGTCAGTTGTGTTTTTAGATCTGACCAATAACGGCGAGCATTGCTACTATCAGTCAGTGCGCCAACTACATCAACAACCGAGAAAAACCACTCGTCGTTATGCCACAAGCGGCGAATTTTTTGCTCTTTGAACAGGATGATGGAATTTGTTTCTGAACTCATGCGGCTTTTCTTTCGGCAGATTTTTGGATGTATTTATCAATCGTGGCGGCGGCATCACGCCCGTCCTTAATCGCCCACACCACTAGCGACGCGCCGCGCACAATATCGCCCGCCGCGAATACGCCTTCAAGGCTGGTCATGAAATCGTCTTGGTTTATGCTGAGCGTTCCATGTCTGCTGACTTTTAGGGATGGTTCGCCGAATGCTGCCTGCATATCTTCTGGCTCAAAGCCCAGCGCACTAATCACCATATCCGCAGGAATCGGATAGGTTTCGCCGTCCACTGGCTGCACCGACTGCCTGCCCGCCGCATCGTGGGTGGTAAGGCGCATGGTTTGCACCAGAATTTGATTAACCTTGCCATTTCCCACAAAGGCTTTGGGCGCGGAAAGCCATAAAAATTTCGCGCCTTCTTCCTGCGCGTTTTTGACTTCCTTCGCGCTTCCGGGCATATTCACCTGATCGCGGCGATAGAGGCAGGTAACGCTTTTTGCACCTTGGCGAATGGCGGTGCGTACGCAGTCCATCGCCGTATC
>SXRF01000089.1 GCA_005792635.1 Rickettsiales bacterium | reverse complement strand
AGCTGCGCACACCGCTTAACGCCATTATCGGCTTTTCGGAAATGATAAATTCTGGCTATTTTGGCGGACTTAACGACAAGCAAAAAGAACGCATTTACGATATTAATCTCTGCGGCAGCCATTTATTGCAGCTAATTACTGATATTTTGGAATTTTCCAAAGGCGACGCTGGCAAGCTGGAACTGGTGGAAGAACAGGTGGACATAAACGAGCTGATTGATGAATCGGTGCGGATTATGAAGGGGAAAATCAAAACCAAGGGCATTAACTTAATAACCGAGGCAGAGCCGAATATCCCGATGCTGTGGGGCGATAAGCGCAAAATCCGCCAGATACTCATCAATCTGCTCTCCAACGCCTTCAAATTCACTCCTGAACAGGGCAACATCACCGTTTCCGCGCATGTTGACGCGCATAATAACCTAGTGCTGACGGTGACCGACAATGGCGTTGGCATCGCCGAGGGCGATATTCCCAAGGCTCTTTCCGTGTTCGGACAGGTGCATCGCTCAAAAAGCCACGAAGGAACTGGGCTTGGGCTACCGCTTTGTAAGATGTATGCCGAGCTGCACGATGGCAAGCTAATCCTCGCCAGCAAGCAAAATGAAGGTACGAGCGTTACCATCATTTTCCCTCATCAGCGGATGTTACCGCATAAATCCATCCCGTATAGCCCAGATTATTAAAACTCTACTGGCATGGAAAATCTGCTTGCAATGAAGCTTCGGCGCAATACTCATGTAGAAATAGCCTACACTCCGTTTGCGCCACTTCATTGCTTCGCGCTTTCCTCATGCCAGCGAGTTTATGGAGAAGTTATTAGATGGTTGCAGCCAGCTTTTCTATCGGCTATATGATGCGGGTAATTAGTATAACCAACAAAATATGCAGAAAAATATGACCAGCAAATATCAACAACAGCACGACATCGCTCTGCAAAACATCCTCAAATCTTTACCTAAAAATACGCCAGTTTTTTTTGCTGAGTTTGTGGCGATGTTTTACGCGAAAACGCCCATCAACGATTTGGCAGAAATCTCGCCAAATGACGCGATTTCCTTGGCACGCAACGCTTTTGATTTCATATCCAAAAGAGTTGGCAACGCGCCAAAAATTCAAATAGTTGCGGGCGGCAAACACACGATATTACAGCTGCTTAATGACGATATGCCGTTTTTGGTCGATTCGCTAACCGCCGAGCTGACCCGCCGCGGCTTTACCATTTACAATACCATACACCCGATTTTACATATTTCCCGCGCTGCAAATGGCGAAATCTCTGGGCTTGGCGATAAATCCGCAAAGAGCGAATCGCTCATTCATTTTGAAATCTCCGCACTATCAGAAAATACTAGTAATGAGCAGTTAACCGAGGATTTAGAATTCGTTCTCGCCCATGTTCGCGCCAGTGTTGAAGACTGGCAGGCGATTGCAAAAAAAGCTGAAGAAGCCGCGAAAAATCTGGCGAGCAAGCATAAAGAGGACAGCGAATTTTTATCGTGGTTGGTGGATAAAAATTTTGTATTTCTTGGCTATGATGAGTGTGATGCTAGAGGCAAAAAAACGGAAAAATTGGGCATTATAAAAATTTCTGACGAAGCAAGCGCACAAAACACTGACGCGCATGAAATTATAACCATCAGCAAATCCAGCCGCAAATCACTCGTCCACCGCAGCGTACCGATGGATTATATCACCGTTAAACTGTTGGATAATGCAGGAAAAGCCAGCGGCGAAGCGCGGTTTTTTGGTTTATTTACCTCCAATGTTTATTACCAAAGCACCGAAGAAATTCCGCTGGTGCGCGGCAAAGTGGCACGGGTTTTAGAGCGTTCTGATTTTGAACCAGCCAGCCACGACGAAAAAGCCCTCAAAGCAATTCTGGAATTTTTGCCACGCGATGAAATTTTTCAAATGAATGATGATGAATTATTTGAAACCAGCATCGGAATTCTCGCGCTGGAAGCCAAGCCAAGCGTCAAAATTTTCGCCCGCAAAGATTCTTTTGAACGCTTTATCAGCACGATGATTTTTGTGCCGCGCGAAAATTTTTCCACTGATCTGCGCCGTCAAATTCAAGAGATTATAGAGGGCGCATATAACGGCACAACCGCTTCTTTTTCAACGCAAATAAATGAAGCCCCGCTTGCTCGTTTGCACCTCATAATCCGCACAGCGGCTGGCGATATTCCAGCGGTTAATCTGGCGAATGTTGAAAAAGAAATCGCCAAACGCGCATATGCGTGGGCGGATTTACTAGCGGAAGCATTGCACGCCAAGCATGATGAAAACAAGGCGGAAAGCCTCGCTCGGATTTATGCAAAAGCTTTCCCGCAGAGCTATATAAACAGCTATAATGCTAGTGCTGCGGTCTATGACATTGAAAAAATTGAACAAGCGATTACGGGCGGCGGTCTGGCTTTGGAATTATTCCGCAACCAGAATGAAACGCCTGAATTTTTTCACTTAAAAATCTATAATCCCAGCGCGGAAATCGCCCTGTCTGATATTCTGCCGATGCTTGAAAATGCTGGCTTTCGCGTTATTGACGAACATCCGTTCCTCATTACTAAAAATTCTGGTGACAGCGTGTGGATTCGTGATTTCCGCCTGCAAAACACTTGCGAAACGCCTGCGGATTTAGAACAGGTGAAGCCTCTGCTCGAGGACGCGCTACTAAAAATCTGGCGGCACGAGCTGGAAAGCGACCGCTTCAACGCTCTGATAATTAGGGCTGGGCTTAATTACAAACAAGTTGTCATGCTGCGAGCCTACGCCAAATATCTGAAGCAAGCCACCTTCCTCCACAGCGAAAGCGCGATTGAGCAAGCTTTTTGCGCCAATCCTGACATTACTAAAGAAATTGTCAAAATTTTTGAAGGTAGGTTTTCTCCTGCCAATTCCGTGCGGACTACGGGCTGCGAACTACGCACTGCGGATATTGAAAAGCTGCTAGCAAGCGTCACCAACGCCGTTCATGACCGCATTTTCCGCCGCTATATTGACCTCATTAACGCCACCCAGCGCACCAATTATTTTCAGGCGGAAAAACCTGTTTTATCCTTCAAATTCGCTTCTGCGCTTGTTCCTGAACTGCCCAAACCTGTGCCATTTGCCGAGATTTTTGTCTATAGCCCGCGCGTGGAGGGAATCCATTTGCGCGGCGGCAAAGTGGCTCGTGGTGGGCTGCGTTGGTCAGACCGCGCCGACGATTTTCGCACCGAAGTTTTGGGGCTGATGAAGGCGCAGATGGTTAAAAACTCGGTGATTGTTCCTGTTGGTTCAAAGGGTGGTTTCTTTGTCAAAAACCCACCCGCCACGCGTGACGCGCAAATGGAAGAAGGCATAAATTGCTATAAACTATATTTAAGCGGTTTGCTGGATCTCACCGACAATATCATCGGCGGAAAAATCGTTCCGCCTGCGGATTTAGTGCGCCATGACGGCGACGACCCATATCTTGTTGTCGCCGCTGATAAAGGCACAGCAAGCTTTTCCGACATTGCCAACTCGGTTTCCGCTGCTTATAATTTCTGGCTGGGTGACGCTTTCTCCTCTGGCGGTTCGGTGGGATATGACCATAAAAAAATGGCGATTACCGCCAAGGGGGCGTTTATTTCCGTTCGCCGCCATTTTGCGGAAATGGGCGTGGATATTGACAAAACACCATTTACCACCGTTGGCATTGGCGATATGGCGGGCGATGTGTTCGGCAACGGAATGTTGCTATCGGAGAATATCCGCCTTGTCGCCGCCTTCAACCACCAACATATCTTCATTGACCCAACACCGAACGAAAAAACCAGCTTCGCCGAGCGCAAGCGCATGTTCAATCTTCCGCGCTCCAGCTGGGCGGATTATGATGCAAAGCTAATCTCGCAGGGCGGCGGAATTTTTGAGCGCAGCGCGAAATCCATCACCATCAGCAAAGAAGCAATGGCGACACTGGGCGTGGATAAAACAATTTTCACACCTGACGAGCTAATCCGCGCCATCATCCTCGCACCTGTGGATTTGCTGTGGAACGGCGGCATCGGAACTTATGCCAAAGCCGAAGACGAAACCAACGAGCAAGTGGGCGACCGCGCCAACAACGCTGTGCGCGTGAATGGGCGCGAGCTGCGCTGCAAAATTATTGGCGAAGGCGGCAATCTCGGCTTCACGCAAAAAGGGCGCATTGAGTATGCCAAAATTGGAGCGGAAGGGCGTGGCGGGCGCATCAACACGGACGCGATTGATAATTCCGCTGGCGTTGATTGTTCCGATCATGAGGTTAATATCAAAATCGCCTTCAGCAGCCTTGTTTCCAGCGGAAAATTATCCATAGATACGCGCGATAAAATCCTATCCAGCATGACCGATGAAGTGGCGACTCTCGTGCTTAAAGACAATATTTTGCAAACTGGCGCGATCAGTATAGCACAAGCGCAAGGCGCAGATTTGCTGCCTTCGCAGATTAATTTAATCCATTATTTGGAAAATCGTGGTATCCTAAACCGCGCGATTGAATTTCTGCCAACTGACAAACAATTGCTTGAACTGCAAGAGGCAAAAAAAGGCTTGACCCGCCCAGAACTGGCTGTAATCCTTTCTTACAGCAAGATGGAATTATATAATGAATTGCTTAATTCATCACTTCCTGATGATGAATATTTTATTTCGGATCTGAAACGATATTTCCCGAAAGCAATGCGCGAGGAATTTCTGGATGCGATTACACATCATCCGCTCAAGCGCGAAATTATCGCCACCAGCATCACTAATAGCCTAGTCAACCGCGCTGGCACTGGCTTTGCCTTTGACATCGCCCATGAAACTGGCGCGGATTTGCGCGACGCAGCGGCGGCGTATGTAATTGTGCGCGATTTATTTGGTTTGCGTGACTTATGGGAAAAAACTGTGAGCGCGAGCGATTTCCAAATCGTGCATAAATTTGTGGAACGCGCCTCTGGCTGGTTGCTGCGTAATCGCCCGCAACCGCTGGATATTTCCGCTATTTACAAGGATTTTGCACCTGCCATAGCCGAGTCCAAAATCGCAAGCACAGCAGATTTAGAACGCGCCGCCGCCGCCTTTGATATCATCACTATTTCGCGCTCAACAGGCGCGAAACTTGGTAAAAAACTTGGTGAAGTAGAAAAACTCTACGCGCAGATTGGCGAACGCTTCCAGCTTCCAACCCTTCGCGCCGCACTTCAGAAAATAAAATTTGATACAGCTTGGGAAGCCCTCGCCGCGCAAACTATCATTAGCGATTTATATGACGCGGAACGCAGGCTGACCATTCTCGCGCTGGAGCATGGCGATTTGGAAAAATATTGCGCAGAAGGAGTTTCTCGCTACGACGCTTTCCTCGCTGAAAGCAGTGCCACAGCCGCCCCCAGCCTATCAAAACTCACTATCGCGCTTAAATATCTGCGTGGGATTATTTAGGCTAAAGGCACTTCGCTATTTTATCAAATTCCTTCAGCTGCATAAGCAATGCTTCCATGTCCTGAAGGCGCACCATGTTCGGACCGTCAGACGGCGCATTGTCTGGGTCTTGGTGCGTTTCCATGAACACGCCCGCCACGCCAACCGCCACTGCCGCCTTGGCGATGGTCGGCACAAAGCGACGGTCACCGCCCGAAGCTTTCCCCTGCCCACCCGGTTGTTGCACGCTGTGTGTCGCGTCGATCACCACTGGGCAACCCGTCTCAGCCATAATCGGCAGCGAACGCATATCGGTTACCAGCGTGTTATAGCCAAAGCTAACGCCGCGCTCGGTTAAAATCACATTTTCATTGCCCGCATAATCCAGCTTATCCACCACATTCTGCATGTCCCAAGGTGCGAGGAACTGCCCTTTTTTCACATTAATAACCTTACCCGTTTTCGCAGCCGCCAGCAGCATATCCGTCTGCCGACAAAGGAAAGCGGGAATCTGCAAAATATCGACATGCGGCGCAACCACCTCGCACTGCTCCTCATTATGCACATCGGTAAGCACAGGCACGCCCAGCTCGCCGCGAATTTCGTCAAAAATCGGCAGGGTTTTAATCAGCCCCAGCCCGCGCTTGCCGCCGATTGAGGTGCGGTTCGCCTTGTCGTATGACGATTTATAGATAAAAGGGATTTCCAGTTTGCTGGTGATGGCGATTAATTTTTCCGCCATGAACAATGTATGGTCGCGGCTTTCCACTTGGCAAGGACCAGCGATTAGTACGAAGGGCAAATCATTGCCCATGGTAATATTATTGATTTTTATGTGACGAATTGTGGACATTTTTTCCGTGCTTTTGCGAGTGTTAAACCTGCGCCAACACTAGCACTAGCGCGAGCCACTAGTCTAGGCAAAAACGCCGAAGCCGTATTTTTGCTCAAACTCTTCAAAATCCGCGCTGCCGAGATTGCCTTCAAGGTTGCAAGCTTCTTCCGCCTGCTGCGCGATTAATTGGTGGCGTGCTTGAAATTCAACAACATTTTCCTTGGCATTTAACGCACCATCAACCGAAACCTGCGCCAACAATGCCTGTTGTTCCATTTTCTTAGCTTGTGCTGAATTCTGCATAACCACCTCCTATGTTGTTGCTTGCGAACTAGCCGTAGCACAAATTTCCGCAAAAATCCACCGCTAAGATTGTCGCGTTTTGGGGCGGGTTTAATGTATTACACAGTTGGCTGAATGTCTATTTTAGGAAGAAACCCTTTGAAATTGATAGACGATAGGTTGAAATTTTTGCTGGCATCTTCTATGTCCAAACCCACTATATGCCCAGATTTGTCATAATCAACGACTACCCCCTCCGCCACTTCCTCGGAATCAAAGCCCACTTGCGGGGATAACTCTATATATAATGAATCAGTTTCTTTATCATAATTGAAATTCATATCATTGCCTTTTTGGTTTGAACCCTCGGTCAAGAAATGCATTCAGCACCTCGCCGTTATCCATAACTACCCGTAAAAATTTACCACATTCTTCAATATAAATATAGTGCCTTATACGACCATTTTCTTGAATTTCGGTAAATTCAGGATTTTTTATTGCCATTTCAACCCATTCATCCTTAATTTCTGGGCGACGATACCGAACACTGAATTCATAATATTTGCTGGTTTTCATACCTAATCGCTATCATGTTATGATGGCAAATGCAAATTTTTAAGAATGAGATGGTCGTCGTGGCGGTGAGGGAAAGGGTTATTGTGGGCAATTTATTTATAGATTACTCTATGGAAAAATGGTAATCGTAGAAAACTACACCCAATAAGCAAAGAATATAAATATGATTAATTTTACTAAGAAAGCGGTAGATTTACAAGATACCACCAGACTCTCTGAAGACAGGCAGTCAGAGCAAATGGACATAAAATATAGTAATGACAGAGTAAAATTGTCTATTGTTCATGGTAGAGAAGACATAATACTTTTGGTATCACTTATGAACTCAGCTAATGAGCAGCTTTGTTCAATAACAGTTCTACTCAGGCTGATTTTAATTGCACTTTTTGTTATAGCCTACTTCCAATATAAATAACCTCATAAAAATTCACGCCTACATGATTTTCATACTCTCTTCCTATTCATATTCGTTTTTTTCACATCCATAACATTTTTCGCGACCGCTGTTGCTTTCATAAGCCTCTTTTATTATATCGCTAAAATCGTGCCTGCTAATATTCTTAGGTAATGTCAAACCCTGATATGAAATTTTATGATTAGCTAATTTATAAGCTGATTCTAAATTTTCATTCCCATCAAAAAAATATCCATGGTTTTCACATACCTTAATTGCCCCAACCTCACAAAGTATATTTATTGCTATATTGGTCAAATCCTCATATTCTTCCATTGCTCGTTTAGCTAATCCCATAAATTCTCCCAAAAAAATTATAAAAGCCACTAGCAGAATATAGGAAACAAAAAAATAGTTTCAATACCCACAAGAGAGAAAATAATTATTTCACAAAAATAGATGCCAGCCTTCGCTGGCATGACAAGTTCGTGGGTGTGGTCAGTAGACCACACGAGCCATCAGCTAGCGAAGCTACGCGCCATGCAAAAAGGGCTTCAGATTTCTCTGAAGCCCTTTTTAGTAATTTGTGTGTTCCGCCTTCGTCCAAGAGGACTACGGCGTGATTCGAGCATTTAGGCGCAGATGGCGAAGCATCATGTATAATGATCCGTTTAACGACAGAGCCACGGAATAATT
>SXRF01000004.1 GCA_005792635.1 Rickettsiales bacterium | reverse complement strand
TGCTTTGCTTTGCTTTGCGGCATGGATTTTGTCATAAATTTTTGACCTTATGCCCGCTGATGGTCTAGCCTATCTGCCAACCATAGTTTGATTAATGATTGACGAGTAACCCCCATCCGATTTGCTTCTTTATCAATTGATTGCACCATCCACAATGGGAAATCAACATTGACTCGCTTTTGCTCCAGACTTGGACGACGAGCCGTTTCCAAATCAAGAAATGGGGTTATATCCTCGCCATTATCAAATTTTTTATCAAAATCAGATGTTTTCATAAATTTTCACCTCCTCAATCCGTGACCGCCTAACGGAAATCAAGCGAATGTTATTATCACGATAAGTTACAACCGCCGACCAGTGTTTTTCGTCAACAACTCCAATAATCAAATGACGCTGTTCATCAATATTCTTGGCTGCAATTTCCACCCTATTTTCATCACGCCAAATAACTTGTGCTTCAACAAAATCAATTCCATGCTTTTGTTTATTGGCTATAGATTTTTCATCATTATATTCAAAATACATCTTTTTTATACCATAAAAAGGATAGTTATGCAATCTTTTTTATACCTTTTTGTCTTTATGCCCGCCCATAAATTTACATTCTATCGTGGTTTTTAGCAATAATGTAATCAGCGCGAGGAGCGAAAGGATAGAGGCAACGGCGAACGCTGCCATAAAATTATACTCGTTGTAAAGTATCTCCACATGCAGCGGGATGGTGTTGGTATAGCCCTTAATATGCCCAGAAACCACGGAAACCGCACCGAATTCGCCCATCGCCCGCGCGTTGCACAGCAAAACGCCATAAAGCAACGCCCATTTTATATTGGGCAAAGTCACCGCGAAAAATGTGCGAAGACCGCCCGCGCCGAGCATGATTGCGGCTTCTTCTTCCTGTGTTCCCTGCTCTTCCATCAGCGGGATTAACTCGCGGGCAACAAAGGGAAAAGTGACGAATATCGTGGCGATAACCAATCCGGGAACAGCAAAAATAATTTGAATATCATTTTCCGCCAGCCACTCTCCGAGCCAGCCATGTGCGCCGAATAACAACACATAAATCAACCCAGAAATTACAGGCGAAACCGAAAATGGCAGGTCAATAAAGGTAATCAACAAGCGTTTTCCGACAAATTCAAACTTGGTAATCGCCCATGAAGCAACCACGCCAAACACCACATTAAACGGCACAGCAATCGCCGCCACAAGCAGCGTAAGGCGAATGGCGGAAAGCGCGGTTTCATCAGTAATCGCCGCGAAATATGCAGTCAGCCCCTTGGAAAAAGCCTCGGAAAACACCACCACCAGCGGCAACGCCACCAGCACACCAATAAATGCCAGCGCGGTTGCGAGCAAAAAAACCCGCACCCATAAAGGCTCAGTAGTAGGAGATGGATGATTCATTTTCCCCTTCTAACCCAACTAAGCGCGGAAATCAAACGGGATTTTTATGTGGATTTTCATGTTGCAGGCTATATATCGATGTTTTACAATAAGAAATCTGTCGGTTCGAGTTATTTCAGCGCGAGCCATGAGCGAAAAGGAGCGTAAAATTTATGTCAAAACTGGACATTAAAGCAAAGGCAAAAAAGCTAAAGTCAGTCCCTAATTTTGCGAGTGAGGATGCGGAGGCAGAGTTTTGGCTGTCGCATGACACCGCGGATTATATTGACTGGAGCAAGGCAAAGAGTGCTATTTTCCCAAATCTGAAGCTTTCCAGCAAATCCATTTCTCTGCGTCTGCCAGCCAATCTCCTGAACCATATCAAGGTTTTAGCAAACAAAAAAGATGTCCCTTATCAGTCGCTTATGAAAATTATGCTGGACGAAGCAGTCAGAAAAGAATTGCGGCAATAGCCACGAATTTCTAACTTGAAATTAATTAATATTGTGTTAATGTGAAGGCTCATAGTTATTTTATATGAACTTACGGACGAGGAATATTTTTTTATTCCCGTCTCCCCTAACTCCTTTGCCTAACAAGGCGAGGTGAACCAATGAAAACAACAGAAGAAAAAATAAACAACCTATTGGAAAAACACGGCATAAAAAACGACAAGCTCAAGGATGAGCTTGTTGCACTCGTGTTTTTAGAAACAAATACGGCACAAGGCAGCCGCTTTGACGAATGTCAAAGCGGGCTGAATGAATATTACGACGGAAACATGCCATTGTAACATCCAGCCTCCCCAACCCAGCGTTGGGGAGGTTTCCTTTTTCCCCTACTTACACAAATATAATTTACAAAATCCCCCTGCCAGAACATTATTTGCCGTGTTACTCTAGGCTCATGTCGTCATTGCGAGCGAGCAAAGCGAGCGCGGCAATCCAGTTTGTTGATGCTTGCTTCGCTACACTCGCAATGACGAGTTAAGCAGGAAGTCTATTGCTTGGCAGGAACTCCACCAACTCCTTTACCAGTGAACATACGGCAAGTTTGTTCGGCGTTCAGAAGCCCAATTTCTGAAAAATCTGGCATTGATACTAGGCTTTTTGCAATCTCTGGATGTTCTTTCAAAACATCTTTGGCTTGTGTTGCTGATGCCGCAAAAACAGGCTCTAGTTTTGCTGTAATTTCATAACTAGTAAGGCTTGGGTAATTATCTTTAAGCATGTCAGCAAAGATGGTGGCTTTATTATGGGCATATTCTTTTATATCACGCTTCACAGCTTCATGGTTGTTAATATCAGCTGCCAATTTCCTTTCCAATTGTAGGTCTTCCAACAATATATTGACAGCAGAATTACCATACTTTGCAATAGCAACAGCAGTTACCGTTCTATCAGTAGCTGGCAATAGTAAATTTCCTGCGTCTAGGCAGTCATTTTCAATAGCCTTAGAGTTATTCTTGACCATTGCCGCTTTAGCAGGATCTGCCATCATAGCCTCTCTTTGCTTCTGCATGCCAGTTATCAATTCTTCTGTGGACAGCTTGCTTTTATCAGAATCAGTATTTCCTACACTGATCATATCAATCATTTTCCCTAAAGCGGCAGCTTGTTGACTAGTTTTAGCCATTAAAGAAGCTTGAAATGCGTTTGCGAAGACTGCTAGCTGAGCTTCTTGTTCTGATCGGCTCGGTGATTGTGGTGTTAGACACTGCGGTAACTGCTCGCCATTATCTTTTGCGCCATCAATATCAACTATTGGGCTATTGCCGCTTGAGTGTATTTGATTAATGTTTCCAAATGCCATGATCGCCTCTCCTATTTGTTAATGGTTTAAGATTAGTATTACGCCAAGCATTAGCATATTTTTACCGAGAGAAGTGTGAAGATTTTGTGACAATTGGCTAAAGACTCCTTCCATACCAGATTTTCTCATGCTAGGGTTAATTTTGTTGGTCACGCATTAGACTTCATCATAAACTCATTTTTCTGGAAAATTAACTTGCAAATGAAGCCTCGCAAAATTCTCATGTACTAGCGTGTACACTGCGCTTTTGCACTCCATTTGCTTCGCACTTACTCCTTAAGCAAAATGAGTTTCTAAAGAAGTCTATTTGTAGAAAAATAGGAGGAAAGGAAAGGTTTTTTCTGTTGCGGTTGATAATCATTCTCAACCAGCCCATAAATCAAGGTTGCTATGCGTCGCTGGCTGCGGTAACTTGCGAGTTATGAGCAAACTCCGAAAAGCCCTCCTTTCTATAACCATAATCGCCATCATCGCGGTGTATTTTTTGCCGTGGAAAAACTGGGCGGAAACATGGGCAAAATCGGCTCTCGCGGCGCGTGGCATGGCGCAGCTTGAGTTCCATATTGACAGCATCGGTTTCAGCAAAATTACCATCAAAGACATCGCCCTTGGCGAGTTAAAACTGCCCGACCTTGCCGTTGGCTATTCGCCGCTAGAGCTGGTTTCAGGCAATTTCCGCGACCTGCACACCAGCAATATTTCATTCCGCAAAGATAATCTGGAAATCACCCTAAAAAATGTGGAAGCCAGCCTTGCACCAGATGATAAAAACGAAAAATTCGTTGGCGATTGGAAAATTGCGGAAATTCTGGTTGCTGGTGCGCCAATCAGCGTCCCGCCACTTGCGGGCAAAGGTAAGCTGGAGCTAGAAGCGGGAACGCTTTTAGCATCGGGTGATATTGCAAGCTCCGACGCAAAAACCAGCGTGAGCTTCGCCCTTTCCTATCCGACTGATGATGCGGACGCAGCAATACTTACCATAAAACAAGCCAAAATGCCATGGAGCGAGGGCGAAATTTCCGTCTCCAAAATCGCCCTGCCGCTATATGCCAAAACGCCGATTGCGCTAAATCTGGTGGTGAAAAGCGTGTCGCTGAATTCCCTGCTCGCCGCCGCCACCAGCAACAAGGCGAGCGGCACAGGGCTGGTTTCGGGAACAATCCCCATAATAATTTCCCGCGACGGCACATTCACCCTTAAAAAAGGCGAGCTACGGGCGGAAAATGCAGGCACAATAAAACTCGCGCCCGAAGTCATCCCCAGCGACGCGGCGCAAGTTTCGCTGCTGCGCGAGGTTTTGCAGGATTTTCACTACTCACAATTCAGCATGGGCGTTGAAAGCGATGACAATAAACAATTGTTAATGTCGCTGTCACTTGATGGTAATAATCCCGCAGTATATAATGGGCGGGTGGTAAAATTGAATATACGGCTGTCTGGCGATGTGATAGAGCTGGTCAAACAAAGTATGGAAATAATAGGTAAATAGGAGAGAAAATGACAAAAAAACCATGGTATATATTGTTTCTACCGCTGCTCGCCGCTTGCAACCCAACGGTGAAGGTGGAAGCACCCGACAAACCTATTGAAATCAACTTGAATGTGAATATCAAGCTGGAAATCCAGAAAGATGTGAAGCAATCAATCGCCAAAAACAAAGATATTTTCTAATTGGAGAAATAATATGAAAAAACCTGTGAAAAAACTTATGCTTATTGCCGCCATCGCCCTTATCGCCAGCCCAGCCCTCGCGCTGGATTTGCAATCCGCCCGCAGCAGCGGCGCAGTGGTGGAGCAGCCTAGCGGCTATATTAAAGCCGCCAAACCATCGGCAGAGGTGGACGCGCTGGTTGCTGATGTGAACGCTAAACGCAAAGCCGAATATGAGCGGATTGCCAAGGAAAAAGGCAGCTCAGCAGACGCGGTTGCCGCCCTCGCCGCACAGGAACTTGCAAAAAAATAGATAAAAAATTATTTTTTTGCTCCTAAACTGTTGACAACGACAGTTAAAACCCTATTGTTCCCAACTCATTTAGGGTTTTTCCCAATTTGTTTGTAGTGTGATCCGGTAGCTCAGTCGGTAGAGCACCTGACTTTTAATCAGGTTGTCGCGGGTTCGATTCCCGCCCGGATCACCATTTTTCTTCAAATTTTTTTTGGCTAATTTTATTGATTTATCGGCGCGACTTTGCTCTCAAACCAAGCGGCTAGCTGTTCTTCGGTCAGCATCCCTTCGGCAAGCGCATAGAAAGTCAGGTATTTTTCCTCACGAGTAGCGACAACATCAAATCCGTTGATGATTAGAAATGTACGAGAAGCTACAAACGCTGTGCGCTTGTTACCATCCACAAATGGTGGTCTTTTTATAATAGAGAAAGCATAAGCGGCGGCAAGTCGCGTAAGAGCTATAACTCGTTCATAATGAAAGGCATTTTGCGGGCGCATCATTGCCGATTGCAGCAAGCCAATATCACGCACACCAACGCCACCGCCATGTGCTGTCAATTGTCTATCATGTATAGCAAGAGCTTCATTTTCGCTTAACCATTCTGGTTCAATAGAATTCATAACGCTATTCTGCTAAACGACGCAAAACTTCAAAATCTTCGCGCATAACTCGTTCAGCGACTTCCATGTGCCGTACAAATACATCATCATGTTTTCTAAGAGTGATGCCATCAGGTGTACGAGTGATGGTTAGGCTGTCGCCCTTATCAACATCCAAAATCGCCAATAATTCCTTTGGCAAAATGATGCCAGTTGAGTTACCAATAGAAGTAAGTTTTACGCTATGTACCATGTTTAAGCCCTTTCATTTAAGTCACTCACCTTACACAGCTTAATAATCCGCAGGCTGTCATGCCGCACTTGTTGCGGCATCTGAATAGAAAAGCATAGCTTTTCTATTGCTTACAGTAGGAAGCAAACCAGACCCCGTTATAAAAACGGGGTGACAACCGATGGCTTGGATACTCTGCGTAAGGCGAGTTCAAGTTATACAAACATTACAACTTATGTTATAACAATTATTATAATATGTCAAATAAATTGCCGTCAAAAGGCAGAAATCGCAATTATATTGACAAAATTTAATAATTTGCTAAGGTAAGGACGGTGTTATTTCTTTTGTTTGAGAAATTATGGACGATTTGTCTCAAGTTAACATTATAGCTTAAAAAGCTATTCGCAAGGTAAAGGACTGCCGAAAAAATATTGTTAATTTTTTTGGAGAAATTTATGTTGAAAACATTGTTAGCCCTTAGCCCTTGGCTCTGGCTTTCGTTAGGAGTGTTGCTTGAAATATCAGCAACACTTTTGGCAACAAAAGGAGGAGAGGGAATGCCAAAATTATATATTTTGGCTTTTTTGTCAGCAGTCGTGTCAATGGCTTTTGCAGCCATGGCACTTCGGGAGTTACCACCGTCCATAGTTTATACAATATGGACTGGAGCAGGGATAGCTCTGGTGACAACCGCCAGCATAGCTCTCGGGATTGAGAGTTTTAGCTGGTTAAAAATATTTTTTATCAGTTTAATACTGATAGGAGGTGCTGGGCTAAAATATTTGACATAAAGCCCATAGTCGCTTGTGTCCCTTCGGGGATGCGGGCGGCTTTTTTTATTCCCTTAATATTTCGTTCGTTCTATGCTTGCAGCCTACAATAATTTATGGTGTGAAGATGGCTAGCAGGCAAGAAAAAACCTTTGATTTTGGCGGTGGGGACGACAAGAATCGCCCGCTAGCTGACCGTATGCGCCCGCAATCTTTCGCGGATGTTCTGGGGCAGGAACATTTGCTGGCGGAAGGGTCGTTGTTTGCCAATGCGCTAAAAAACCATGTTTTTCCGTCTATTATCTTTTGGGGCAGTGCGGGTTGTGGCAAAACCACCATGGCGCGGTTGATTGCCAGCCATGCGGATGCGATTTTTGTTTCCCTCTCTGCCATTTCCAGCGCGACAGCGGATTTACGCAAGGTTTTTGAACGCGCGGAAATTGATAAACAGGCTGGCAAGCGAACTTTGCTGCTGATTGACGAAATCCACCGCTTTAACCGCGCCCAGCAAGATCTTTTCCTTCCCTATATTGAAAATGGCACAATTATCCTCATTGGCGCGACCACGGAAAACCCGTCTTTCGCCCTCAATTCCGCCCTGCTTTCGCGCTGCAAAGTGCTAATCCTCAACCGCCTGAGCCATGAGGCATTGCTTAAAATGCTCACGCGAGCAGAGGAATTCATCGGCAAAAAACTAACTCTGGACGCGGGCGCACGCGACATGCTCTGCGAAATTGCCGATGGCGATGGGCGGTATTTGCTCAATATGGCGGAAGAGTTATTCAGCGTTGATGCGCCGCTAGACGCGCAGGCTCTGTTGCAGCTCATCAACAAGCGGATGCCGATTTATGATAAATCAGGTGATGGGCATTACAACCTGATTAGTGCGCTGCATAAGAGTTTGCGCGGGTCGGATGTGGACGCGGCACTCTATTGGTTTTCGCGGATGTTGGATGCGGGCGAAGATCCGCTATATATCCTGCGCCGCCTTGTTCGCTTTGCGGTGGAGGACATTGGAATTGCTGACCCAAACGCGGTTTTGCAAGCGAACGCGGCGCGGGAAGCCTACGAATTCCTCGGCTCGCCCGAAGGCGACCTCGCCATAGCGCAAGCGGTGATTTATCTAGCCACTGCGCCAAAGTCCAACGCGGCTTACATCGCACATAAAGCCGCACTAATGGATGCTCGGAAATTTGGCTCGCTTATGCCGCCAAAACATATCCTAAACGCCCCCACCAAGCTGATGAAAGAGGCTGGCTATGGCAAGGGCTACGAATATGACCACGACGCGAAAGATGGCTTCTCAGGGCAGAATTACTTTCCAGAGGATATGCCACGAAGGAATTACTACCAGCCAAAAGAAATCGGTTTTGAACGCGAAATTATCAAAAGGCTGAATTATTGGGAAAATTTACGGGCGAAGAAGGCTTAAAGTGGTTTGCAGTATAGGTTCTGCCCAGAAATTCGCTAGAGCGTAGTGAAAATGGTGGTTTTCCGAGAACCGTAGCGGAGTGTACACTAAGTACATGAGCAACGGAAGCGCAGGAAACCGACATTTGCAGCAAGCTATAGTAGAATTTATGGGTAGAACCTAAAAAGCCCCCCCAAAAGCACTTTATTGCAAAAAACGCCCCTTCTCGTGAGCAAAAAAACGATTTAATAAACGATTTAACAGGTGCTATTTGGGCGTTTTTTGTCCCTAAAAGTACCGTTTTTTACTTTAAGTTCTCGCCGCAATATATTGATATTGCTTAATTCACCAATGAAATTATGGTCGATTTTTTTATTTTTGGTTTTTTTATTTTTACTACTTCCCGACCAATTCCATTCGTTATATTCTAAATTATGCCCCAAAGACCTAAAGCAGTTTTTCCTTGCAATTTTTTCTTTTGCCTCTAATCAACATGTTATTCGGAACGCGCCGTGCTACTTTTTCTGTCATTCCGCCGTAGGGCGGAATCAATGCCAAGCCACTTGCTTTACAGCCTACTTAGAGGCATGGATACCGACCTGCGTCGGTATGACGATACGAAAAGTCAGTGGATTACATAAAAAGTCGTACGATGCGTTATTCGGTAATAATTCTATGGAGATAAAACAGTGAGCGTAGTTATTGGAAATAAAAGAATTTGTACTGGTTGTGCAGGACGGTTTTATGATTTGGGCAAAAACCCAGCAGCTTGCCCGAAATGCAAAACCATGAATGACATAAACGCGCCTGTAAAAATCCGCCGCAAGGCTAAAGCTGTGCTAGAGGTGGATAATGACGATCCGCTAATCAAAAACAAAGCCAAGCAAGACGCAAAAAAGCTAAAAAAACCAGTTAAAAAAGTCGAAGGCGTTGATTTGGAAGATTTTGACGACATCGCGCCAATGGATGGTGAGGATGAAATTGAAGAACTGGACGAAATCGACGATATTGACGATTTAGAAGAGCTGGAAGACGCTGAACCAGAAGAAGAAATGGACGATGACATCGTTCTGGATGACGACTCCCTAATCGACGATTTAGAAGAAATTGAGCTGGAAGAACTGGAAGAAGACGCAGAAGACGAGCCAGCACCAGCCAAAAAACCTTCTGGCAAAAAAAGCGGTAAGAAATAATTTTATACACATTGTACGACTTTTCTCTGTCATACCAGCGAAGGCTGGTATCCATGCCCAAAAATGAGCTGCAACGCTAAAATATTGGCATAGATTCCGCCCTTCGGCGGAATGACAGCACTAAAAGTCAGAGCCTAAAAAATTAGCGCATCTCGTTTTTTATCTGCCGATAGTAGAAATGGAAGTCCATTTCTGCAACCAGTTGATTATAAACAATAATATGAACGAAGCGATTAGCATTACCGAGGCGATGGCGGTTGCGCCAGCTATATCATATTGCTCAAGCTTGATGGAGATTAGCAGCGGCACGATTTCCGAAACTTTAGGAATATTCCCAGCGATAAAAATTACCGAGCCATACTCGCCAAGACCGCGAGCAAAAGACATGGCAAAACCTGTGAGCAGCGCGGGCAAAATGCTTGGGAAAATAATTTTACAAAAAGTCTGAAGACGGTTCGCGCCAAGGCTGGCGGCGGCTTCCTCCAGCTCTCGTTCCATATCCTGTAAAATTGGCTCAACTGTTCGCACCACAAACGGCAAGCCCACAAACACCAGCGCAATTAAAATACCCAGCGGGGTAAAAGCAACTTGAATGCCAAGCATTGCCAGATATTGACCAATCCAGCCTTGCGGCGCGTAAAGCGCGGTGAGCGCGATGCCCGCAACGGCGGTTGGCAGCGCGAAAGGTAAATCCACCATGGCGTCAACTATGCGTTTGCCAAAAAAATTATACCGCGCCAAAACCCAAGCGAGTATCAAGCCAAACACCAGATTAACCAGTGCCGCGAGAAGTGAGATGCCAAAACTTATTTTATAGGCATGTAGCACCCGCTCCGCCGTTATGCTTTGCCAAAATTCGCTCCACGAAACAGTCGCGGCACTAAAAAACAGCCCAGACAGAGGGATTAGCACTACCAACGCAAGGTAAGCTATGGTAAAACCAAGGGTGACCCCAAAACCGGGGATGATGCTTGGTGATTTTAATGAACGGATTTTTATCATAAGACGCAGTTTATACGGTAACAGATATTAAAGTCCATTGTAAAAATTCTTGTCATACAAGGTAAAGCTGCTATCTAGTCTGGATAAAGATAATTTGCGTATTTAATTGAACTATAGTCAAACTAATTTGCTTTTATACAAGGAAGGCTAGGCGAAGTGTACGCTTTTGTACATGAGCCGACGCCTGACGCCGTAGAAAAGTAAAGTAGGAAGACTATAATTTTGGAAAAATAAAAATGGTAAATAGTGCATCTGATATAAGAAAAGGCTTCCTAGATTTTTTTGCGAAAAATGGGCATGAAGTGCGTCCTAGCAGCTCGCTTGTGCCGCATAACGACCCAACGCTCATGTTCACCAACGCGGGCATGAACCAGTTCAAAAATGTGTTCACAGGTGCGGAAACTTTGCCTTTTACGCGTGCTGCCACCTCGCAAAAATGCGTTCGCGCTGGCGGAAAACATAATGAGTGAGACAATGTCGGCTACACCGCCCGCCATCACACATTTTTTGAAATGATGGGTAATTTCTCCTTTGGCGATTATTTCAAAGAAACTGCAATTGAACATGCGTGGAATTTACTGACCAAAGATTTTGGCTTAAACAAAGAAAAACTCTATGTAACCGTTTATCACACCGACGACGAAGCTTACGGCATCTGGAAAAAACTAACTGGCTTTGCCGACGAAAAAATTATCCGCATTGATACCAACGATAATTTCTGGAGCATGGGCGACACTGGGCCTTGCGGGCCTTGCTCCGAGATTTTTTATGACCACGGCGAACATATCGCTGGCGGTTTGCCGAATACGCCCGAGGCGGACGGCGATCGCTATATTGAAATTTGGAATTTGGTGTTCATGCAATATGAGCAACTGGCATCGGGCGAGCGCATTTCCCTGCCCAAACCATCAATTGACACAGGCATGGGGCTAGAGCGGATTTCCGCGGTTATGCAAGGTGTGCATGACAATTACGACATTGATTTGTTTCAAAATTTGATTGCGGCATCCAAAGATTTTTCGGGCAATTCAGGGCATGAAACTTCACATCGCGTTATTGCTGATCACTTGCGCTCAAGCTGTTTTTTGATTGCCGATGGCGTTTTGCCTAGCAACGAAGGGCGCGGTTATGTGCTGCGCCGCATCATGCGCCGCGCAATGCGCCACGCGCATCAGCTAGGTTGCAAAGACCCGCTGATGTATCAGCTCGTGCCGTCTTTACTTACCGAAATGGGCGCGCAATATCCTGAGCTAAAACGCGCGGAAGCCAGCATCACCGAGAATTTACGCGCCGAGGAAGAACGCTTCAAACAAACTTTGGAACGCGGGCTGAAGTTGCTTGATGAGGAAACTACAAACCTCACCAAAGGCGCAAAATTGGCTGGTGAATCCGCCTTCAAACTATACGACACTTATGGTTTTCCGCTGGATTTAACGCAGGATATTCTGCGTAATAAAGGGCTAGAAGTTGATACGGATGGCTTTGAAAAAGCGATGGAAAACCAACGCGAAATGGCAAAAGCCGCGCATAAAGGTTCGGGCGATGTGGCGACTGGTAAAATCTGGTTTGAACTAAAAGAAAAGCTGGGCGCAAATAAATTCCTTGGCTATGAAGCAGACAGCGCGGAAGCAAAAATAATCGCGATCGTAAAAGATGGCGCGGAAGTGGCAAGCGCAAATGCTAGCGATAAGGTTTTTGTGGTGCTTGATCAAACGCCATTTTACGGTGAATCAGGCGGGCAGGTTGGTGATATTGGCTACTTCACACTAGCCACTAGCCACCAGCCACTAGCCACTATCTCCAATACCAGCAAACCGCTGGATGATTTTTTTGTGCATGAAGCAACTTTGAAATCCGCAATCAAAATTGGCGATAAAATCACCGCGCAGATTGATGTTAAAAACCGCAATTCCATCCGCGCCAATCACTCGGCAACTCATTTGCTGCACAAGGCTCTCCGCGATGTTTTGGGTGAGCATGTTACGCAAAAAGGTTCGCAAGTTACCGCGGATCGCTTGCGTTTTGACATCAGCCACAACAAGCCAGTTTCGCGCGCGGAAATCGCCGAAGTTGAAAAACGCGTGAATAAAATTATTTGGCAAAACACACCGATTACCACGCAGATTTTATCAGCCGATGAAGCCATAAACGCAGGGGCGATGGCGCTATTTGGCGAGAAATACGGCGATAAGGTTCGGGTTTTGAGTATGGGGCTTGACGGCAAAAAATCATACTCCGTTGAGCTTTGTGGCGGCACACACGCACGGGCAACGGGCGATATTGGGCTGTTCAAAATCATCTCCGAATCGGCGGTGGCGGCTGGTATTCGGCGTTTAGAAGCGGTGACGGGGGCTGGCGCATTTGCCTATCTTTCCGAGCAAGAAAACACTTTGCGCGAAATTGCTGGGGCGTTAAAAGTGGCTGTTTCTGATGTACCAGCGCGCATTGAGCAAGTGATGGCAGAGCGCAAAAAATTGGAAAAAGACCTCGCCGATGCGAAAAAACAACTCGCTCTTGGTGGCGGTGGTGCTGGCGCGGAAGTGAAGCCCGAGCAAATCGGCAAATATAGCTTCATTGCCAAAAGCTTTGATGGCTTAGACCCCAAAGAACTTCGCGAACTAGCGGAAGGCTACATAAAACAAGCAGATATTTGCGTGGTTGCCACAGTGGTAGAGGGCAAAGTTTCGGTTGTGGTGGCGGTTTCCAAGGCTCATAGTGGGGCGATTAGCGCGGTAACCCTAGTGCAAGCAGCAGTCGCCGAACTCGGTGGCAAAGGTGGCGGTGGCAAACCCGACCTCGCCCAAGGCGGCGGTGCGGATGCGAATGCTTTGCCTAAAGCGATTGAAAAAATTAAAGAAATGATTGCTTGAATTTAATCTGCTGCATGCTAAAATCCTACAGTTACTTAGTTTTTAGCATTGCTAAAAAACTTTTTTACGGATGAAAATGCGTAACAAAACGGTTAATTTATATGTGGACATATAGATTACCATACCTGCTTTTAGCAAGAACCTAAAAGCTTAATATCATCTGCGAAAGCAGGAGGTATCCAATGGCTTATTCAATGATGACAGGGGTAGCCCCATACAGCTTGGGCTATTCTGATGCCATGGAAGGCAAATACCGTGGAGAAGAGCTGTTCAACCTCTTCTCAACCAGCCATCAGCAGTACACGGATGGCTGGAATGATGGACAGGAAGTCCGACGACAAGAGGAAGAGGAAGAGGAAGAGAAAAAGAAAAAGAAATAAAGAAATAGGGTGATTACTGCTTTTCTCCCTCGCGGGAAAAGCAGTTTTTTTTGTCCAAAGTTCACCTGCAATTGTTTTTTCTTGTCATACTAGCGAAAGCTGGTATCCAGTTTATATTATGTTCTAGATGCCATCTTTCGCTGGCATGATACTATAAAAACATTGGATAAAAAACATGACCAAAGAAAAACTCACAGTAACCACTGGCGCGCTGCCTGCATCTCGCAAAATATATGTAGATGGCGTTGCCATGCGCGAAATCTCGCTTTCGGGCGGGGAAAAGCCTGTAACTGTGTATGACACTTCGGGCGCATATAGCGATGCGAATGCAAAAATTGATATTTACGCTGGGCTGCCCAAGCTTCGCGCTGATTGGATTATGGCGCGTGGCGATGTGGAGGCTTATGCTGGGCGCGAGGTGAAGCCCGAAGACAATGGTCTCACTGGTGCAAGTCGCGGAGCAGCGGTTGAAGAATTCCCGAATGTGAACAAAATGCCAATCCGCGCCAAGGCAGGAAAATCCGTCACCCAACTGACCTACGCGCGCGCGGGAATTATTACTAAGGAAATGGAATATATCGCGACAAGGGAGAATGAAGGCAGGCAGTTGTCAGCGGTCAGCGGTCAGCGGTCAGGAAAAAAGCCCTATCAAGTGGGAGAAAGTTTCGGCGCAAAAATCCCTGAGTTTATAACTCCTGAATTTGTGCGTGCGGAAATTGCTGCTGGTCGTGCGATTATCCCTGCCAACATCAACCACCCAGAGGCTGAGCCGAT
>SXRF01000088.1 GCA_005792635.1 Rickettsiales bacterium | reverse complement strand
TTATTGGCATGACCAATTTGCTGCTAGACACTGAACTTAACCCTATACAGCGCGGCTATACGGAAACGGTGATTAACTCCGCTGATGCTTTGCTGCAAATTATCAATGATATTCTGGATTTTTCCAAAATTGAGGCGGGAAAAATTGACCTTGAATATATACCGTTTGACCTTCAATTGCTGTGCGAAGAAGTTTGCGACATGATGGCGTTCAAAGCCAATGAAAAAGGCGTTGAGCTGCTGCTCGGCTATCCGCATGGCACACCTCGTTTTTGTATCGGCGATCCGGGGCGGGTGCGGCAAATTCTTTTCAACCTCGTCAGCAACGCCCTAAAATTCACTGATAATGGACATGTTCTGGTTTCTTTAAAGCATACGCTCATGGAAAATGATAAGGTTAAATTCCATGTTGAGGTGGAAGACACAGGACTTGGCATTCCCGCTGATAAAACCGATTTGATTTTCAACAAATTCACCCAAGCCGACCAAACCACCGCCCGCAAATTCGGCGGCACAGGGCTTGGACTTTCCATCTGCAAAGAACTAACCAGTATGATGAGCGGCGATATTGGCGTTCGCAGTATTTATGGCGTTGGCTCAACCTTCTGGTTTGACATGGTGCTTACCGAGGACAAAACAGGCAGCAACACTATTAGCGTACCAAAAGACGCTAATCTCAGCGGTTTGCGCGTGCTGGTGGTGGATGATAACGAAGCTGCCCGCATCATCGTTCGCGATCAGCTTATCCCTTATGGTGTGGAAATAGTGGAAGCCAGCAGCGGCAAAGAAGCCTTAAAAATCCTAGAAAATGACCCTAAATTTGACATTGCGGTGCTCGATTTCATGATGCCCGAGATGGACGGTGGCGAGTTAGGGCAGAAAATAAAAAACAACCCACTTACCAAAGATATTTCTCTTTTAATCAATACTTCCGCGCCTAATCGCGGCGACAAGCAACGGTTGGAATCTATTGGTTTCTCTGGCTATTTAAGCAAGCCCCTATCACATTGGCATTTGCGCGACGCGCTTTCGGTGATTGCGGAGGCACGGAAATCTGGCACAAAAATCCAAATGGTGACGCAGCATAATCTAAAAGAGGCAAAGGCGGGAATACAGCAAAAAGCCCATGAAAATCTGCATTTTACCAACACACATATCTTACTAGCTGAAGATAACTCCGTTAATAGGATGGTGGCAACTGCGATACTCGAAAAATATGGTTGCCGCGTGACACCCGCCGCGAACGGCGATGAGGCGGTTAAGCAGCTAAAACAGCGCAATTTTGATTTGGTGTTTATGGATTGCCAAATGCCAGTTATGGACGGCTATGAGGCAACGGGCATCATCCGCAAGCTGGAAACTCAACAAAAACGGGCGCACGCGCCAATTATTGCCTTTACTGCCAATGCTATGAAGGGTGATAGCGAAAAATGTATTGCAGCGGGAATGGATGACTATATCACCAAACCAGTGCGCCAAAGCGATATTGAGCGAATATTAATGCAGTGGCTGCCAGAGGAAAAACGCGGTGGGGAAGGTGAGGTTACAAAAGAACTGGTGCTAGCGAGTAACAACCATTCTAGCGAGATTATCGATGCAACGATTTTCAATATATTCGCCGAACTGATGGGAGATGGTATATCGCCAATATTAGAGCAATATTTTAACACTGCAAACGGCTATGTGCAGAACATCAATGATGCGCTAGCGGCGGGGGATTGGAAAGCGATGGCACTCGCCGCCCATCCGCTAAAATCCTCCAGCCAACAAATTGGGGCAGAAAAACTCGCCAATATTGCCAAAGACATTGAGACGCTGGCAAATTCAACCCCTCCCGACATAACCCGTTTAACTGTTTTCGCTAAACAAGCCGAAAAAATTCTTGCTGAAACTAGGCTGGCTCTGGCTAAGCATATCTCGTAATAGTTTTTCCCTCGCGGTCAAAGATTATTATCTCTAGCTTTATACCAGTATCGGCGATTAATTGTTGCGCCGTGGTATGGGCAAGTTTAGCAATTTTTTGCGATAGTTCACCTGCTTTTTCGCCCGCAATTTCCAGCGCATGTTGTGCGGTGTTAGCGTGTTTTATTTCTTCAATTCCCGCTACATTTGCCAGAAACTCTAAATCCACTTGCCCTGAGCGCGAATGGAGGTCTAGTAGCCCTTGGGCTAGTTTTGTTATTTTTCCAAATCCGCCCGCGATTGTCACTTTTTCCACGGGATTTTTGCGGAGATATTTTAACATTCCGCCCACGAAATCACCCATATCAATCAAGGCTTCTTCGGGCAGGTTATAGAGCTTTTGCACGGCGGCTTCCGAGGTTCGCCCTGTTGCGCCTGCGATATGCGAAAGCCCTGCGGCGCGGGCGACATCAATGCCGCGATAAATTGAGTGTATCCAAGCCGAGCAAGAAAAGGGAATGACGATTCCCGTTGTGCCGAGTATAGAAATTCCTCCGATAATGCCAAGGCGTGGATTCAATGTTTTTAGCGCGAGTTTTTCGCCATCCGCCACAGAAATGGTGATTTCAACATCAGCGGCAATATTATGCTCTGCGGCAACTTCCGCAATTTCCCGCTGCATCATCTGGCGCGGAACGGGGTTAATCGCTGGTTCGCCAACTGCCAGCGGCAATCCTGCCTTGGTAACTGTCCCTACCCCCTGCCCTGCCTTGAAAACTATGCCGCTGCCAGCTGGCAAACGCCGAACATTCGCGCTAATCAACGCGCCGTGCGTCACATCTGGGTCGTCGCCAGCGTCTTTTATGACACTTGCAGTTGCGGTTTTTTCATTGCCAAGCTCGCTTTTTGCAATGGAAAATAACGGTTTCTGCCCGCGCGGCAGGGTTATCTCAATAACTGCGGGAAATTCGCCAGTTATGAGCGCGATAAACGCCGCCTTCGCCGCCGCCGTGGCGCACGCCCCTGTTGTCCAGCCTTTGCGTAAGTTTGGCTTTTCCATTAATTCCGCAGCGGTTTGCCAGTGTTGAGCATATGTTCAATGCGGGCAATAGTACCTTTGGTTTTGACCAACTCCATGAAGCCAGCCAGTTCCAGATCCAGAATTTGCTGCTCGCTCATTTCGTCCTGCATGTCCGTGTCGCCGCCAGTTAGTACATGGGCGAGGATGCGCGAAACCACTTCGTCATGCGGCGTAACTTTGCCAGCGGCTTTATAGCCATCGATCGCCATGAACAGCGCGACTTTACCCGTTTCGCCCGCAAGGCGGAATTTGGCTGGTTCAGGCGGCGTGTAGCCATCAGCAAGCGTCAAACATTTCGCCTTGGCATCCGCCAGAACGCGGCGGCGGTTCATGGTTATAGCATCAGTCGCCCGCAAAATTCCCATGTCCTGCGCTTCAAAAGCCGAGCCAGCGGTTTTTGCAGTTGCCACGATTTCAAAAACCTTGTTGGAATTATTATTGTGGCGGATGAGCATTTCTTTACACCCACCCCAAGCAGGAATTAAGCCAACACCAACCTCCACCAAGCCAGCATAGCTTTCCACATGCGCCTGCACAGCATTTGAGTGCAGCACAATTTCGCAGCCACCGCCAAGAGCCATGCCCGCGAGCGATGAAACCACTGGAAACGGCGCGTATTTAAGTGCCATCATCGCGTTTTGCCCAGCGCGGATGACATCCTCAATCTGTTTCCACGCGGCGATATTGGCGGCCATCAGCATGAAGCCGAGATTTGCGCCGACCGAGAAATTGTCCGCATCGCCGCCAATTACCAGCCCGCGGAAATCCTTTTTTACCAGTGGAATAGTTTGCTGAATGAGCGCGAGAATATCAGGATCAACCGAGTTCATTTTTGAAGTCAGCTCAAGACAAGCAACACCGTCCCCAATATCCCACAAACTCGCAGAAGCGTTTTTGATAACAGGTTTTTTGCTGAGCTTTACATCGCCAAGCATGAGCGAACCAATAGGAATAGCGATTGGTGAATAATTCCCACTTAAACTGATCGCCGACCGCTGACCGCTGACCACTTCATAGAATTTCTTACCCGCCGCCTTTTCCAAAATCGGCGGAATGGTTTTGCCTTCGGATTTTAGTGCGGCGATAAAATTATCAACGCCGATTTTGTCAATCAGCTCAAAAATCCCGAATTTCCAGCTATAGCCAAGCTTCATCGCGGCGTCCACCGCGCTGATGTCATCGGCAATTTCAGGAATCAGCGAAGCGGCATAATGCAAAGTTCCTAGCAAAACATTTCTTGCATATTCATTGCTCGCCATTAGCTCGGCGATACCTATTTTACCAAGGTCTATTTTTTTGCCAGTCGGCGCATATTCGCCAGTTTTGAGGTTGATAACTTCTTTGATTTTTTTATCACCAACTTTATTCATGCGGTAGAACCCGCCCTTGCCCTTGCGCCCAGTGTAGCCATCCGCGATCATTTTTTGCACCAGCTCTGGCTCGCTATACAATGTGCGGAAAGCATCGTTTTCTGGCAAGGTTGCCATCATCGCTTTGGCGATTAGCGGCATTAGGTCAATGCCAATAAGGTCAAAAAGCCCGAAGATTCCTGTGCTAGGAATTCCAACAGGTTTGCCCATAACTGCGTCGGCTTCTTCTGGCGAAATGCCAAGACGGATGGCTTCCAGCAGCCCCAGCATCATCCAATAAACGCCAACGCGGTTGGCGATAAAACCCGCCGTATCTTTGCAATGCACCACGCCTTTGCCAAGTTTTATATCGGCAAATTCTTCCACCATTTTCAGGGCTTCTAAGCGCGTGTGTTCGCTGCCCACCAATTCCAACAAGCGCATGAAGCGCGGCGGGTTGAAAAAATGGGTTATCATGAAGTCTTTTTTGAAAGCATCCGACATGCCGCCCGTCAGCGTTTTCAGCGGCAGGGTGGAGGTGTTGGAAGAAACCACGCTGCCGCTTTTACGCACAGCGTCCACCTTGCGATAGACATCCTGCTTCACATCAAGCCGTTCTAAAACTGCTTCAATAATCCAGTCGCAATCTGCGAGCATATCAAGATTATCTTCGAGATTGCCGCATGTCACATTTTTGGCGAGTTTCGGATGCGCGAAGCCTGATGGTTTGCCGTCTAGCTGTTTTTTAATTGCTCCCTCGGTTAGGATATTGCGATTTTCTGCGCCATTTGGCACAATGTCCAACAGCACCACTGGCGTGCCGCTAGCGGCGATATGCGCGGCGATGCCGCTGCCCATTACACCCGAACCCAGAACCGCAATTTTTTTGATAGTTGTCATGGCGTTTGCCTTTGCTGTTGTTACGCATTTTTTCGCAACCAACTATAGAACAGCAAGGTTAAGCCTTGGTTAATTTTTCTGCAATTTCCAGATATTCCTTGGCGCAGAAGCCTTCATATTTTATGCCTTTATCTGCGCATTTGCCGATTTCGGCATCAATTGGCATTTCGCCAAGCAGTGAGCAGCCAAGTTTTTGCGCTAGTTTTTTGCCGCCGCCTTCGCCGAAAATTCGTACTTTCTCGCCGTTTGCGTCCAGAAAATAGCTCATATTTTCCACTACGCCGAGGATTTTTACTCCAGTTTTTTCAAATAACTGCCCGCATTTTAGCGCGTCAACGGTTGCCACTTCCTGCGGTGTGGTGACGATTATCGCGCCGATCACAGGCACTTGCTGCACAAGGCTTAAGTGAATATCGCCCGTTCCGGGTGGCATATCCACAAGCAGAACATCAAGCGGTTTTTCGGCCGTTCCCCAGCGCGTTAGGCGCAGCATTTGCTGCAAGGCTTTAGTTATCATCGGTGCGCGAAGAATCGCTGCTTCATCACCAGCGATATAGCCCATGGAGTTGGTTTTTATGCCATATCTTTCCAGCGGAATCATTTTCCCATCCACGATTTCTGGCTTGCCTGAAAGGGCGAGCATCCGCGGGATGGACGGGCCATAAATATCCGCGTCCAGCAGACCGACATTTTTGCCGAGCGCAGCCAGCGCAAGGGCGAGGTTGACCGAGGTGGTGGATTTACCCACGCCGCCTTTGCCTGATGCCACGGCGATGATGCTTTTTACATTTTCCAGAGGCGTTAAATTCCACTGCGCCCGCTCTCTTGGTTGCGAATAGCCAGACTGCGGAGTGGGGGCGATTGGCTGCTCGTTATGGGCGGTGAGGATGGCGGTTACTGCTTCCACGCCTGCAAGGCTTTTCACCGCCGCCTCGCACTCGGCGCGAAGATACTCCTTGCGGTCTTTATCCTGCGGGTTGATGGTGATTAAGAAACCGATTTTTCCGCCCTTAATAACCACTGAAGAAATCATGCCCGCCGACACCACATCTTTTCCCGCATCGCGGTCAATAACTCCGCTCAGGGCAGAGAGTATCTGTTCTTTGTTTATGGTCATGATTAGTCTTTGCCAACTGCCGCTTCAATCATGATTTCCACATCATAACCCGCCGCCGCGAGCTTGGATTCCACGGTTGCGCGCGCTGGCGTTTTGCCTGCCACTGCCCATGCGTCCCACGCTTTGTTTAGCTGGTCAAACTTGCTGATGTCAGTCAGCCAGATATTGGCTTTTAGAATGCGGGTTTTATCGCTGCCTGCCTGCGCGAGCAACGCGTCAATCTGCTGCAAAATATCAGCGGTTTGCTCAAAAACTGATTTGCCCATGGCTTCGCCCGCGACAATGCCCGCGCTGTAGATTTTGCCATCATAAATCACTGCTTCGCTCATGCGGCTGCCTGCTTCAATGCGTTCTATTTTACTCATAATTTTTATCCTCAAGTTTTGCTAACGCACATTCAACAACGAAGTGCATAAAAAAGCTATCCTTCCAATATACGCATCCCCAACTGCGCTGTCACGAATAATATTAAAATGGCGGTGAGTATGGAAATGGTGCGGGCGGAGGCAAATTTGATTGCAAAAAGATTGCCAATTTGTCCGCCTATTAAGGCAATAATTGGCAGATACCAATAACTAGGTTCTGTTGAGAAATTTATTTAATCCATTGCAGAGCGGCTACGAAATGCAAGAATGCAGCAAATCTACTGGCTATTTTATCAAAACGCGAGAAGATTTTTCTGTAATGCTTGAGAAATCCGAAGGCGCATTCTATTTTATGTCGTTCTTTGTAAATAATTTTATCGTATTTTCGTGGA
>SXRF01000087.1 GCA_005792635.1 Rickettsiales bacterium | reverse complement strand
TACTTTTTCGTTGTATGCCATTTTCTCTCTCCTTCGTCGTTCGCCGTAATTCGTAGTCCGTAGTCCGTAGTTAGTTTTTCTTACGAAGTACGGACTACGCGCTACGATGCTATTTCAAATCAATATACTTCGCATGAACCAATCTATGTCCAAGCATATCCACCGCCGCACCACACATCTCAAGCGGTGTATAACCTAGCAATGGCTCATATTCACCATCTTCATCTTCCATATCCACGAATAGCACATCTGTATGAAGAGGTCTGAAATTGCCAATATAAAGCCTTAGTGGGCCTCGCATTTCACCATCAATTACTTCTCCAGTTGCAGTAACCATCTCCACTTTTTCCACATATGGCAAATCACCTAAACGCTTTGCCCATTCGCTAGGCAATGTCAAATATGCCGCGCCAGTGTCAACCATTGCGCTAATGTCAATGTGATGCTCTGGATGGTTAGCATTTTCCACCCGAACTTGTGTTACTATTCTACCCATTTGCTCTCTCCTTCGTCGTTCGCAGTAATTCGTATTCCGTAGCCCGTAGTTCGTATTATCACAAATTACGCTCTACGGACTACGAACTACGATATTAATGTCCCGCCCACTCAATCTTGCTTATATCAATTCCTTCTTGCACCATCTCCCACAGCGGGCTCATATCGCGCAGTTTTCCTACACTATTCTTAATCAAATTTATGGCAAAATCAACCTCTTCGTCGGTGGTGAAGCGACCAAAACCAAAACGGATGGAGGTATGCGCCATTTCTTCGTTTAAGCCCAGAGCACGAAGAACATAGCTTGGTTCAAGGCTTGCGGAAGTACACGCCGAACCGCTGGAAACCGCGAGATCCTTCAGTGCCATCAACATAGACTCGCCCTCAACATAGGCAAAGCTGGCGTTGAGATTTCCCATCCAGCGGCTATCATGATCGCCGTTTAGATATACATCCTTGATTCCGTTCAATATTTCGCGCTCAAACTTGGCAAATAAACGGCGAACATGCTCCGCATCTTTGCCCATTTCGGCTTTGGCAATTGCCGCCGCTTCACCCAAACCCACCACCAAAGGAGTAGGCAGAGTGCCAGAGCGAAAGCCCCTCTCCTGTCCACCGCCTGAAAACAGCGGCTCAAGGCGGATGCGCGGACGGCGGCGCACAAACAGCGCACCGATTCCCTTCGGCGCGTAAATTTTATGCCCTGAAATGCTCATCAGGTCTATATTCATCGCCTCCACATCCAGCAGGATTTTTCCGAAGCCCTGCGCCGCGTCTGTGTGGAAAAACACCTCGCGCTCGCGGCAGATTTTTCCGATTTCCGCCAGCGGTTGAATAACCCCTATTTCATTATTCACCGCCATCACCGAAACCAGCAGCGTGTTTGGCTTAATCGCTGCTTTTAAGGCTTCTAAATCCACCAAGCCATTTTTCTGCACAGGAAGATAAGTCACCTCAAAGCCTTCCTGCTCCAGATGGCGGCAGGAATCCAGCACGCATTTATGCTCGGTAACAGGCGTAATTATATGATTTTTCTTGTCTTTATAAAAACGAGCCACGCCCTTAATGGCGATATTATTTGATTCCGTTGCGCCCGAGGTGAACACGATTTCCTTTTCATTCGCGCCAATCAGAGCCGCCACCTGCTCGCGGGCGAGATCGCACGCAGCCTCCGCCTCCCAACCATAAGCATGGCTGCGCGAGTGCGGATTGCCGAACTTTTCGGTAAAATAAGGCAGAATTTTCTCCAGAACGCGAGGGTCAACGGGCGTTGTCGCCTGATAGTCTAAATAAATCGGTTTTTTCATTTTTCTTCTCTGTGTTATGCTTATAGGCAATGCTATACATCATTCATATAGCATATCCTAGTAAATTTATCAACTATATTTAGACTTCCTCATAAACTCATTTTAACAAAAAAGCGCGACGCAATGAAAGCCGAGCGAAATGAGGTTATTCTGTATAACTGACATGAGCGAGGAAGGTTCATTGCAAGCAGATTTGAAGTTAAAATGAGTTTATGAGGAAGTCTATTATAAAAACTCCACCTTACCAGTATGCAGGTTCAAGACAGCACCGAAAATCTCAATTTTTTCTTGATTCACCAGCCCTTCAATCAAGCGGCTGGAGTGAGCTAGTTGACTGACTGAGGCGAGGACATTTGCTTCCACGGCGCGTTCCATCTTTTCAGCACAATCCGCCCCTTTTATTTTTGAAATTGGCAAAATATGCGGCTTGATGCGGCTCACTATGTCAAAAATATTGGACGAGGCGATCGCCTGTGAGTCCTCAATATAATCCAAAGTGGCTTTAACCGCGCCGCACTCGGTATGCCCCATCACCACTACTATATTCGTTCCAAAGGTGCTAACCGCGAATTCCACACTGCCAACCAGCGATGGCGCAACGACATTTCCCGCCACGCGAATAACGAATAAATCGCCAATATCTTGGTCAAAAATCATCTCCACAGGCGCACGCGAATCCGAGCAACAAAGAATAATCGCCTTTGGCAACTGCCCAGTTTTAGCAAAATCCTTTAGTTTTTTCAGTGAGGCATTGGGCGACTGGATGGACTCACCCGCCAGAAAACGCTTGTTTCCTGCGATTAAATCCTGCAAAATTTGCTTTGGAGTTCTTGCGGCAGTTTTTTCTTTTCCCATTTTTTCTCCTTTTTTATTAATTCCTAATTTCCAACAAACTACACTTACTATGTCAAATAATCCACCACAAATAGCTGTCCCAATAACCGTTGCTTATGGCGATGGCGTTGGCAGCGAAATTATGGAAGCCACTCTGCTTGTGCTGCGGGAGGCGGGCGCACAGCTTGCCATTGAGACGATTGAAATCGGCGAGCGCATCTATAATATGGGCGCGGTTTATGGCATTCTGCCGTCCGCTTGGGAAGTCTTACGCCGCACAAAAATCCTCCTGAAAGCCCCCATAATTATTCCAAAAATTCCCGTTTTGGAGATGGAAAAAGAATATCAGCATGTGGACGCAGCGATTTATGAGAAATTCGGGCTTTCAGAAGGCGATAAAACGACTTCCGACTTGGCAATCGCCACCATAAACGAAAATTTTGCCATGTTTGAGCCAGCGCATGACGCAATGCCCGAATTCGCAGGTAAAAATCGCGCCAGCCCAGTTGCCATGCTGCAAGCGGCAACTCTCATGCTGCACCATATCGGACAGGTGGAAACCGCTCAAAGGATAGACCGAACATTACGGCGCGTAACGCAAGAAGATATGGGTACACGCGAATTCGCCGAACAATTGGCGGATGTTATGTGGACAACTTAATTGCACTGCATTATACTCTTCTCATTTCAAGCTGCGGCGTTGTTAGCCGTCGCCTCGTGTACAAAAGTGTACACTTCGCCTAGGCTGCCTAGCCGCAGCTTGAAATGCTTTGAGTATATAATCACAAAATTATTAGCCAAAATTTGAGGAAAAAACATGCAATCACAAGATAATCATTTGCTAGAAACCATCAAAAGCATTTTTGTGCCGATTCACCCTGCTGGTTATCCGTTTATTGCCGCTTTCGCCCTTGTGTCGCTGGTGCTGGCGTTGCTGTCACAATTTTTTGGTTGGATTGGCTTAATCGCCACCATCTGGTGTGTATATTTTTTCCGCAGCCCAAGGCGCGTCAGCCCCATCCGCGAGGGGTTAATTGTAAGCCCTGCTGACGGCGTTGTGCAAAGCATAACCAAAGTTGTTCCGCCAGCGGAATTAGAATTAGGTGACGCTGAGCGCACGCGCATCAGCATTTTCCTTAATGTTTTTGATGTGCATGTGAACCGCATACCGATTACAGGCAGCATCAGCAAGCTGCATTATAAGGCGGGCAAATTCTTCAACGCCTCACTTGATAAAGCTAGCGAGGAAAACGAGCAAAACCTGATTAAAATTACCACCCCTGAAAATGTTGAAATTGGTGTAGTGCAGATTGCTGGGCTGGTGGCACGGCGGATTTTGTGGGATATAAATGCAGGGCAACCTGTGAAAACTGGCGAAATATTTGGGATTATCCGCTTCGGCAGCCGCGTTGATGTCTATCTGCCGCCTGAAATCTCCACAATGGTTATGGTTGGGCAGCGGGCAGTTGGCGGCGAAACTGTGCTGGCTGACCTGAATAACGCAGAACCAAGCCGCGTTGGCACAAAACATTAGCCAAGCACTAGGCATTATGCAACAAAATCGTCGTCGTGATGAACAAATCAGAGACCGCCACCGCCGCCGACTAAAGCGTGGTGAGCAGCCTTTGTCGCGTTTATTTCCCAATATGATTACTATTTCTGGCTTGTGTTGCGGCTTGTCGGCAATTCGTTTTGCCATGCTCGGACGCTTTGAAATCGCGGTTGCCTTTATCATCGCCGCCGCCATAATTGACGGTATGGACGGGCGCGTGGCGCGGATGCTGGGCGCAACCAGCAATTTCGGCGCACAGCTTGATTCGCTGTCGGATTTTGTGTGTTTCGGCGTGTCGCCCGTCCTCGTGCTATATATGTGGCAATTGCAGGAAGTAAAAGGCATTGGCTGGGCGGTGGTGCTGTTTTTTTCGGTATGCACGGCTCTGCGCCTTGCCCGTTTCAACACCGCGCTGTTTGACGAAAATATTAAGGACTGGGAAAAACAATTTTTTACAGGAATTCCCTCGCCAGCGGGCGGAATTTTATGTTTGCTGCCGCTGATTATCAGCCTGCAAAGCGAGCCAGCATTTCGCTTGCCAGCGTGGGTTAGCATCATTCATGTGTTGGTGGTGGGAACGCTGATGGCAAGCCGCATCCGCACTTTTTCTGGAAAAAATATCCGCATCAAGCATGAATGGATTCCGCATTTTATGATTGCTTGCAGTTTCCTTCTTGTCCTCTTCGTCATCGAACCATGGGGCTTTCTCTCTGCCATAAGCCTGATATATCTTGGCTCAATTTTTTTCAGTGTACGAAAATATAAGCGGTTACAGGCGAATGGCTGACGGCAGCAATAAACCATTATCTATCGTTTTCATGGGAACGCCTGCCTTTGCCCTGCCCGCACTTTCGGCATTGGTAGCGAGCCAGCATAAAATTATTGCCGTTTATACGCAACCGCCACGACCAGCAGGGCGCGGACAAAAGGAAACCCCATCGCCAGTACATGAACTTGCAATCGCCAACAAAATCCCCGTTTATACGCCAGTCAGCCTTAAAAGCGCGGAAGAACAAGAAAAATTCGCGGCGCACAAGGCGGATATTGCTGTGGTGGTGGCGTATGGTTTGTTGCTGCCGAAACCAATTTTAGAGGCTTTCCCACTTGGCTGCGTGAATATTCACCCATCCGCCCTGCCCCGCTGGCGTGGTGCTGCACCAATTCAGCGAACGATTATGGCGGGTGACACACAAACCCAAATCATCATCATGCAGATGGACGAAGGTCTGGACACGGGCGATATTTTAATGGCGGAAGATTTTGCCATTCCACACGGCACAAATGCTGGTGAATTGCATGATATACTCGCTGAAAAATCCGCTAGCCTACTGCTTAAAACCTTGAGCAATATCCGCGAGATAAAACCGCAAAAACAATCCAAAATCGGCGTGACTTACGCCAAAAAAATCAGCAAAGACGATGCAAAAATTGATTGGCAAAAACCCGCGCAGGAAATTTATCAGCAAATACTAGGTCTATCGCCCGCCCAAGGCGCATTTTTTATATATAATGATGAGGTGATAAAAATTTTTGCGGCGGCAATTGAGACTTGTCACCCCGCACTTGTTGCGGGGTCTGGGGAGACAAACTCCGCCAGTAGCTTTATTACCAGACCCCGTTATAAAAACTGGGTGACAATAAACGGAACAATAATCGACGAAAAACTAGCGATAGTTTGCGGCGATGGTAAAATCCTTCGCCCAATCGTCCTCCAACGCCCAAATAAAAAGCGCATGACCGCCGAAGAGTTCCTCCGCGGGTTTAACATTCCAACTGGCACAAAGCTAGGGTAACAGATGACGCGCTATAAACTAACCCTTGAATATGACGGTCGACCATACTCTGGCTGGCAGCGGCAAAATGATATGCCCAGCGTGCAGGAAGCCTTGATGAACGCAGTTTTTTTGTTCAGCGGGCAGCGCGTGGATGTGGTTGGGGCGGGGAGAACGGACGCAAAAGTTCACGCCACAGCGCAAGCCGCACATATTGATATTGCTATGGATACTGAGGGGTTCAAGGTGATGCAGGGCATTAATTACTACCTGTTCAACCCGCCAGCCGATAGCACATATCCCGAAAACCGCATCGCTATCCTTGACGCGCAAAAAGTCCCCAATGATTTTCACGCTCGTTTTTCGGCAAAACGGCGGCATTATTTATATCGCATCGTCAACCGCCGCCCGCGCCTTGGGCTGGAAGCTGGACGGGCGTGGCATGTAATTGAGGATTTAGACGAAAAATTGATGCAAGAAGCCGCGAATATACTCGTCGGACATCATGATTTTACCAGCTTCCGCGATACGCGCTGCCAATCAAAATCCGCCGAAAAAACACTGGAATTATTCACCGTAACTCGCCGCGGTGGCGAGCTGCATATCTGCGCCTCGGCTCGTTCATTCCTCCACCACCAAGTTCGCAATATGGTCGGCACACTCGCCCTCGTCGGCAAAGGGAAATGGCGGGTGGATGATGTAAAAAAAGCCCTAGACGCAAAGGACAGAAGCGCGGGCGGCCCCACCTGCCCACCTGATGGATTGTATTTAACGGGGGTGGATTATTAAGCTGGGCGATGATTGGAGTTTTCCTGCGTTGCTTTATGGAATGGGGATTAGGAAAAATAAAAACCCCAAAACCCGTAAGGGAATTGGGGGTAAAAGCGGTAAATTCTATGGTCTTTGGTAAAATTCAACAATCCATAGTATTTTTGCAACTTCGGCGATGAGTTCACTAGGTACTTCTTTAATTCTCTCCAATTTTTCTATGAGTTCTATATTTTCTTGGTTTTTGCTCACTACATGGTAAGCTAGTTAGCTGGCACTGCCTGAGGATTTTCTGCGTTTTGGTGCGGGTTTTAGCTCTGGGTTATCACGTTGCATATAGCACTCAAAGCGTGCGCCTTTGCCCGCATCGGAAATCAGCACCACCCGCCCGCCATGCAGCTCTATAAAGCTTTTAACGATAGATAGCCCAAGCCCTGTTCCTGTGCGTTTGCCAGATTTGCTGCGGGCGGCTTCTTGATTATGTCCTTTATAGAATTTGCTGAACACCATTTCCTGTTCTTCCAGCGGAATACCTTGCCCGTCGTCCTCTACCCAGAGCATAAGCTCGCTATTTTCAACTTCTTTCGCGCCAAACTTAATAGTTCCGCCCGCATCGGAATATTTAATAGCGTTGGACAACAGGTTAAACAGAATTTGCTTGATGCGCGTTTCATCGCCAGTCATTTTTCCGATTTTAGATAGGCATTCAAATTTGATGGCGATTTCATGCTCTTTGCTTCGCTCGGAAATCAACGACAGAACGGTTTTCATCATTGCATAAATATCAAAGCGGGAAACTTCAAGGCGCATATAGCCCGCCTCAATGCTCGCAAGGTCAAGAATATCATTGATAAGATGGGTAAGGTGCTGCGATGATTGGTTGATTCCATCCACATATTCGCGCTGTTTTTCCGATAGCGTTCCGAAATATTCCTGCGACAACATTTCCGAAAAACCGCTGATGGAAGTAAGCGGTGAACGCAGCTCATATGACACATTGGCTAGGAATTCGCTCTTTAATTTATCGGCTTCTTGCAGCGCGTCATTGCGTTCACGAAGGCTGCGCTCAACCAAAGTTGAGTCGGTAATATCAAGATAGGTAATAAGCGTCGCGCCATCAGGCAGCGGGACTTTGCGCCAGTCAATCACCTTGCCATCACTTCGTTCAATGCGTTGCGAACGAAAATCGCGGGTTTGCAGTTGCTCTATATGCTGCGAGCGAAAATTCTCCCAGTCATCAGGCGAAAACAGCCCCTTGCATTTTTCCACAATATCACGGATATGCGGCTCGGCATGGGCGAATTCCTGTTCCAGCCGCCACATCAGCAAATATCCCGGATTACTAAGTTTCAGTCGCCCGTCCTCGCCAAACACGGCAACGCCCTCATGCAGATTGTCCAAAGTTTCGCGCTGCACGGCAATCAGCGTATTATATGAGCGTTCAAAGGCGAGGCGATCGGTCACATCCTCATAAGCAAATAAAATTCCGCCAAGGGCGTGCGGAATGGCAATAACGCGCAGAGCCTTGCCGTCAGGAAGGTAGAAAAATTCCTCCCTCGGCTCAAGCAAATCGGTGAATAGCCGTATTTGTTGCTGCTTGAAAAGCTGAAAATTAGCCTGTTCGGGAAGGCGGCGTTTTTCGCGCAAGACCTCCAGAATTTCGCCGTAAGTTGGCTGTGTATCCAGCCAGATTTCATCAAATTTCCACAGGCGCACAAAGGCATTATTGAAGCTTTTAAGACGCATATCCGCGCCATAAATCGCCATCGCGCTCGCCGAGCTTTCCAGCAAGTCATCCTGCGCCGAAACATGGCGAGTGATGTCCTCTTTCAGCTTATCAATTTCGCTGCGGTCAATGGCAAAGCCAGCGAGCATTTTTTCTTCAATTACTGGGAATTCCGAAATTTCATATAGCTTGCGCTCGCCGCCAACCACGACATGGCGCATTTCGCTAACGGGTTTCGCGCTGCTATATGCCGTTTGTGCCATCAGGCGAACGCGCTTGTCCAGCTCAGGTATCGCGCTGGTTTCCGCGCTATCCAGCAAGTCTTCAATCGCTTCGCCATACGCAAGATTATAAAAACGAATATCCAGATTTTCACCGCGTTGCCAAATAGGATAGGGCGACATATTGATTAGCGTGGAGATATTTTTTAGTTCCAACTTTAATTTTTCATTTTCATGCGCGAGTTTAACCTCGCGCTCGTTTGGCGTATCATTTGCCGCAGACGCGCTGAAAATAGACTTAATTACGGATACGAAACGATTCACAAGCTACCATGAAAAAATGTTATTTCATTTATAGCTAAAGCAATTTTTTTTTCATGTCATGCGTAAAAATATTTTTTATTCATGAAGCTAATAATACTTGTCATACCGCCGCAGGGCGGTATCCATGCCATGCAATTGGCTTTGTCTTTTGCTGTTAGGCATAGATACCGCCCTGCGGCGGTATGACAGAGTGAAAAATATGGCTCAAACCCGTCCACGATTTATCATCTGCTCCACGGTGCGGATGTTTTGCAGGCTGGTGGTGCAAGTGCCGCGAATACATTCAATAAGCTGTAGTGATTGCGCGTTGTGCGAAAACTGCCCACTACGGCTTAAGCGTTCCACCTCATCATTCAACACTTTTATATTAGCGAGCAAGGCTTCTAATATCTCGGTCAATTTTTGGTTCATATAGTCCCGTGTTTTGCTGCTTTACATGTGGGCAATTTTGTAATAATAACACTGAATTGAGATAATTTCAACAAGAATTTTGCTTTAACGCTATAAACTCAACTGCCTATTGTGCAAAATAAGTCTACATAAAGAGGAATGGACATCATGCACCTCAAAAAATTACTTGCCAAACACGGCATTTCGCAGACGGAACTCGCAGCAATTCTGGGGCGGGATAAGTCTGTTATTACCAATTTATTCCAAGGCAAACGCCAGCTAAAGGCAGACGAGGCGGCGAGCATCGCCGAGCATCTGGGCGTTACTGTCGCGCAGGTTATGGGCTTGAAGGAGCAAGCGGCGCAGGGTTTTAGCGAGCCTTCGGTGCTGATACCCTTCCAACATCCGCCAGTTGCCAGTAAAAAAACCAAGGGCGTGGTGCAAAAGGGCGGTAAATTTTTTCTGGAAACGGAAAATGCTGGCTATACTGACAAGGTTTATGCTCTGGAAATGCGCGATAACAGCATGAATTTGGCGGGCATCCTTGCGGGTGACATTTTGATTTCCGAGTTGGATCAGCCATATAAAAATGGTCAGGTGGTGGTAGCGCAACATTACCAGAAAAATGGCGCGGTGACTATCGTTCGCAGCTTTTCTCCGCCGTTTTTAATCGCGCATTCAACATCACAGGAATTTGTGCCTTTGCAGCTTGAAAATGATGATATTCGCGTGGTTTCTCCTGTTCTCAAGCTCATACGCGAATTTTAATTAGGTGTAGCTTAATGAAAATAACGATACTTGGTTGTGGCAGCTCCCTCGGCGTGCCTGTAATTGGCTGTGGATGTGCTGTTTGCAATTCGCCAAACCCTAGAAACAGGCGGACTAGGGTTTCTATTGCTATTGAAGTTGCTGGGCTTGTGTTTGTTATTGATACCTCGCCAGACTTCCGCCAACAGATATTGCGGGAAAAAATAAGTAAAATTGACGCGGTTTTATATACGCATGATCACGCCGATCATACGCATGGTCTTGATGATTTGCGCCCATTCAATTTTATTCAAGATGGTGAAATTCAAATTTATGGCAATGCAGAGGTTATAAATTCTCTGAAACAGCGGTTTTTTTATGGTTTTTTGCCGCGACCAGCCAAGGATGCGATGTTCCGCCCGAGCCTTATGGCAAATATTATTCCAGATGGTCAGGTGGTAGAATTTATGATCGGAGGCGTAAAATTAATTGCCTTCGAACAACAACACGGAAAAGCAAAAACCACTGGCTATCGTATCGGCAATTTTGCCTATTCAACGGATGTTAATGGCTTGTCAGAGGCGGCTTTTAAGGCATTGGATGGGGTGGAATATTGGGTGGTGGATTGTTTGCGCTATGAGCCATCATATAGCCATGCGCATTTAGAGCAAACGCTGGAATGGGTGCGGTGCGTGCGTCCTAAACAGGCGATTCTAACCCACATGGGGCATGAGTTTGATTATGACAAGCTGAGCGCGGAGCTGCCCGCAGGCGTGGTTGCTGGCTATGACGGGCTGGTGATTAATTGCGATGGCTAGCGAGGATATTCATAGACCGCTGGCTTGCCCCAAAAAGTCCCTGTTTTATTAGGCTCGTTTGATTTTGCCTGTTCTTCAGTCTGCATAGCATCTTTGGTAGCGGATGGCTTGTCTTCCACATCACTATTCACAAAGCCAAACTCGAAATTATCATCTTGGTTTTTGCCATCGTTTGATTTTTTGTTTTTAGTCGTTTTTTTCTCGGATATATAGCTCGCATAATAGCGGTTATTTTCCTCGGCTTGCTCCGCGCTCATATCACGCAGATTAATTTCTTTTGCTTTTGAGAGCTTTCCAGAAACGCCGTAAGCGAAGGCGAGATTATGGCGGATTTTCTGGTTGTCTGGAAAATCTTCGCTGAGTTTGGAGAGGATTTTTATTGCCCGTTCTGGCTGGTTATTTAAGATGAACGACATAGCGAGATTATTCTTAACCACCGCGGAATCAGGCGAGATTGACAGGGCGGTTTTATATAAATCCTGCGCGGCAAGGTGGTTGCCCGCATGGTCAAACGCAACAGCCTTGCCATTATAAGCCATGAAATTTTGCGGATTAATCTCAATCAATTGGTCAAACACCGCGATTGCATCTTCGGCTTTTCCGCTTTCGACTAGAGCTTTGCCATTTTCGCGGAGTAATGTTTCTTCCACGCGGATTTTTTCTCCATCAATATTTTTCGTGGCATTGTCAGTTTCGGTAGTGCAAGCAACGCAGAAAAGAAGGCTAGCACCAACCAACAACCAGAACTTATGTGCGGAGATTTTTTTCATGTGCTAAAAATACTTGTTTATTTGCAAATTCGCAATGATAAATATAGAATAGGAAATGATTTTAACATTACAAAAAGCAAAATGAAAATAGTTAGTTGGAATGTGAATTCCGTCCGCATCCGCCTGCTACATCTGCAAAGGCTTATCGCGCTGGAAAATCCTGATGTAATTTGTTTGCAGGAAACCAAGGTGGAGGATGTCTCATTTCCGCTGGCTGATTTGCAATCTCTTGGCTTCCCACATATCGCGTTTTCAGGGCAGAAAAGCTATAATGGCGTGGCGATTTTATCCAAAATTCCCTTTTCCAATATGCAAACTATGGCTATTGCTGGTGCGCCTGATAAACGCCATATTTCCGTTGAGCTTACTGATGGTGTTTCCTTGCATAATTTTTATGTACCAGCTGGTGGCGATATTCCTGACCCTGCGCTAAATCCAGCTTATGACTATAAGTTGCGCTTTGTGGAGGAAATGACACAGTGGTCGCAAACCATCAAAAAAACAAAGAAACAAGCTATTATTCTTGGTGATTTCAATATCGCGCCGCTGGAACATGATGTATGGTCGCACAAGCAGCTTAAAAATGTTGTAAGCCATACTGAGCCAGAGATTTTGCGGTTGAATGCTTTACAAAAATCTTATGACTGGTGCGATGTGGCGCGGCATTTTGTGGATAGTAGCGAAAAACTCTATAGCTGGTGGAGCTATCGTAACCGCGACTGGCGCAAGTCTGACCGCGGTCGGCGGCTGGATCATATCTGGGTAACGCCTGATCTTGCACCCGCCCTTAAGAATTTTTCTATACTTAAAGATTTACGCGATTTTCCCTCGCCATCTGACCATGTACCTGTGATAATGGAGATTAAATTATGAATGACAAAATAAACGAAATGCTGGCACAAGAAATTTTGGCAAAAATAAAATTTGACGAGCGCGGTTTAGTACCCGCCATCGCGCAGGATTTTGTGACGGGCGAGGTTCTTATGATGGCGTGGATGAATTCGCAGTCACTAACGCAAACTATCGCCACTGGTCGGGTGACATATTTCTCGCGCTCGCGCAATTCCCTGTGGCGTAAGGGGGATAGCTCTGGCCATACACAAAGCTTAAAAGAGTTTTTTATTGATTGTGATGGTGACACTGTTTTGTTGAAGGTGGAGCAAGTAGGCGCGGCTTGTCACACTGGTGAAAGAAGTTGTTTTTTTACGAAGGTTGTATAATGGCACATATTATTTACGGAAAACACGCCGCGCTTGCAGCTCTTGCCAACCCGATGCGTAAAATAAAGCGGGTGATGGTGACGAAGAACACGCGCGATGAACTTGGTGAAAAAACATTTTCCAAGATTAAAAATATTCAAATTATTGATGGTAAAAAGCTGGATGATATGTTGCCGAGGGAGGCGGTGCATCAAGGTGTTGCGCTGGAGTGTGACGCGCTTACGCAGCCAAGCCTACAAGATTTTTTGGCAGAAAGCAGCAATAAACCATTGCTGGTTTTAGACCAAGTTTCTGACCCGCATAATGTTGGGGCGATTTTGCGCTCAGCTGCGGCTTTTGACGCTGGTGCGGTGATAGTGACCGACCGCAATGCGCCGCAGGAAAGCGGCGTGATGGCAAAGGCGGCGAGTGGTGCGTTGGAGATTATGCCGCTGATTTCGGTCGGCAATTTGGCGCAGGCGATTGAGCATCTGAAAAAAGCGGATTATTGGGTTTATGGGCTAGATGGCGAAGCCAAACAAACCATTGCCGAAGCTAAACTTAGTGGCAAAATCGCCCTGATTCTCGGTGCGGAAGGGCGTGGGCTTCGCAGATTAACCGCCGAACGCTGCGACGGATTAATCCGCCTTCCTATCTCGCCAAAAATGGAAAGCCTGAATGTTTCCAACGCTGCCGCCGTCGCGCTTTATGAGCTTTATAGGAAGTAAATATTAGTTCAATTTGGTCTGCGAAATTGTTCTGGGCTGTCCAGCGAAAATGCGGGTATGGGAACAACAAAGCGTTGTAAAAGCTCGTTTTCCATTTCATAAGTCCCTGCCATAATTCCTGAGGATGTTCGCAGTGCCGCGCCGCTGGTATATTGAAAACTATCGCCAGATTGCAAGACGGGTTGCTCGCCAACTACGCCAGCACCGCGCACTTCCTGCACTGCGCCTATCGCGTCGGTGATACGCCAATAGCGGCTGACTAGCTGCACGGTTTCCTCGCCGAGATTATCAATACGCACAGTATATGCCCACACAAAGTGATGCTCCTTCGGGTCTGACTGTTCCTCCAGATAAAACGGCGTTACCGTGATACGAATGTTGTTTGTGGTTTGGCTATACATATTACTCAGGTCTATTGCTAGGTTTTAAGCAAGCTAAAAAATTCTTGGCGTGTGCGCGGGTCGCTGCGGAAAGTGCCAAGCAGCTTGCTGGTTTGCATTATCGTTCCGTTTTTATGCACACCGCGAGTTGTCATGCACATGTGCGTTGCCTCCACCACCACCGCCACGCCTTTTGGCTGTAGAATATCATTCAGCGTGTTGGCAATTTGTGAAGTGAATTTTTCCTGAATTTGTAATCGGTTAGCGTAAATATCCACCAGCCGCGCTAATTTGCTGATGCCAACCACTTTACATGATGGGATATAGGCAACATGCGCCTTGCCAGTGAAGGGAACCATGTGATGCTCGCAGTGCGAGGAGAAATTTATATCACGCAAAACCACCATCTCATCATAGCCGTCAACTTCCTTAAAAGTGCGGCTGAGGATTTCATGTGGGTCAGTTTCATAACCCTTGAAAAACTCTTGATAAGACTTAACCACGCGCTTTGGAGTGTCGAGCAGTCCTTCCCGCGTTGGGTCATCCCCTGCCCAGCGAATAAGGGTGCGCACTGCTTCTTCTGCCTGTTCGCGGGTTGGGGCTTGGGTGGTGGTTGAGGTTTTTGACATATATATCCTATCCAAATTTATGGGAAGAACCTAGCGAAATAATATATAAATTGCAATATGTTGTTTTTATTTTTAGGGGATGATTTCTTGAATACACCAAAAATTAATCTTTCCTGCGTATGATAGCCACATTCACACTAACCAAAATATGGATTTAGGATGCACAGCCAGCCCGCGACTATACAAAAAATACATGATTATTCTCCTTTTGGGGTGATTGCCCATTTGCTTGCCGATAATAACATCAATGACATTCTTATTAATGGCTATAATGAGGTTTTTATTGAGCGCAATGGCGTTTTGGAAAAAACGCATATAGCATTCGAAAATGAAGCGGCGGTGTTAGATCTCGCTAAATATATAGTAAAAATCGTTGGACGCACGCTGGAGGATAACCGCCCGATGGTGGATGCCCGCCTTGCTGATGGTAGCCGTGTGAATATCATCGCGCCGCCGCTGGCAGTGGACGGAACGACGATTTCTATCCGTAAATTTTCTAGCAAAAAATTATCTTTGGACGACATGGTGGCGCATGGAAATATGTCGGAGGCGATGGCGGAATTCCTTAAAATCGCTGCCCGCGCCCGCATGAATATCATTATTTCTGGCGGTACAGGCTCTGGAAAAACCACGCTACTTAACGCGATTTCCAACAATATCGGGGATTGGGAACGGGTTGTAACTATCGAGGATGCCGCCGAATTGCAGCTACAACTACAGCATGTTGTGCGTTTGGAGTCCCAGCCACCGCTTTTTGGGCATGAACAGAAGGAAGAAGTGACGATCCGTGATTTGGTGAAGAATGCTCTGCGGATGCGCCCTGACCGCATTATCGTGGGCGAGGTGCGAGGGCCAGAGGCTTTTGACATGTTGCAGGCGATGAACACTGGGCATGAAGGCTCGCTCACCACTATCCACGCCAACCACCCTCGTGACGCGCTCACCCGACTTGATAATATTGTCAGTATGGCGAATGTGAATTCATCGCTGCGGGCGGTACGCACACAGGTTGCTTCGGCGATTCATCTTATCGTGCAAATCAGCCGCCAGCGTGATGGAAAGCGCATCGTCAGCTTCATTTCCGAAATTGCGGGAATGGAAGGCGAGATGATAACCATGAACGAATTATTCAACGCACATAGAATTGGCGATGATAGCAGCAAAGAAACCAAATTTCAGTTCAAATGGACTGGTGTTATGCCGCGCTGCCTACGCCGTGTGGCGTATTACGGCGAAACTGATAAGCTCGCCAAGGCACTTGGTGTGAAAATACCGAAAGTCTAAGCTAGACTTCCTCCTAAACCCATTTTAACTTCAAATCTGCTTGCAATGAACCTTCCTCGCTCATGTCAGTTATGTAGAATAACCTCACTGCGCTCGGCATTCATTGCTTCGCGCTTTTTTGTTAAAATGAGTTTCTGAGGAAGTCTATATTATGAACCTTCTTACCACCCGCCGTTTCCTGCCATTATTTATCACTCAGTTTTTGGGTGCGCTAAACGATAATTTGTTCAAAAACGCGCTGGTGATGCTCGTCACTTTCAAGCTCGCACCTGCCACTGGTGAAAACGCGCAAGCCTTGGTGACGATGGCTGCCGCGCTGTTTATTCTGCCGTATTTTTTATTCTCGGCAACTGCGGGGCAGGTGGCGGATATGTTTGATAGAGCTGCTGTGGCGCGGGTAACGAAAATTGTGGAAATAATTGTGGTGGGCGTGGGCGCGGCGGGATTTTACTTAAACAACCCATATTTCCTGTTGTTTGTGTTGTTTTGCCTTGGTGTGCAGGCGACCTTTTTTGGCCCAGTGAAATATGCGTTATTGCCACAGCATTTGCGCGATGATGAGCTGCTGGCGGGCAATGGCTATATTGAGGCGGGAACATTCTTGGCGATTTTGCTGGGGACAATTGCGGGCGGCTTGCTTATTTTGCAGCCAGCTGGCGAGACGCTGATTTCGGCGGCGATGCTAGCAGTCGCGCTTGTGGGCTATATCGCCAGCCGTTTTATTCCGCCTGCGCCGTCTGCTGGGCATATCAAAAAAATCAACTGGAATATCTTCAGCGAGACTTGGAAAATTATTCAACATGACCGCAAGAATCCGCGAGTTTTCACCTGCATCATTGCGATTTCGTGGTTTTGGCTGGCTGGTGCGACATTCCTTTCGCAATTTCCCGCCTATGCCAAGGATGTTTTGCACGGCGATGAAACGGTGGTGACGCTGCTTTTGGTGTTGTTTTCATTGGGCATTGGCGCAGGGTCTATGTTGTGTAGCGCGCTGCTTAAAGGACAAATAAAAAGCACATTCGTGCCGTATGCTGCGCTGGGGCTAGCGATTACAGCGGGGGATGTGTATTTTGCGAGCAATCTGCCGCCATATACGGGTGAAAATTTGCTCACCGCCTTTCAATTTATGGCAATGCCGCAGCATTTCCGCGTGATGTTTGATTTATTCGCCTTCGCGCTGTGCGGCGGCGTGTTTATCGTTCCGCTATACGCCATCATGCAGCATGACAGCGACCCAGAGTTCCGCGCCCGCACCATCGCCACCAATAATATCATCAACGCGCTGTTTATGGTGATTGCCGCAGTTGCTACTTTGCTGATGCTAAATGAGGGTTTTAGCGTTCCGCAAGTGTTCCTCGCCATGGCAATCGGCAACGCCGCCGTGGCGGTTTATTTGTTTGTGCGGAAGGGGTAATCTCACGGCAGTTTCATAAAGTATTACATTTAGAGGTCGTCATACCGCCGCAGGGCGGTATCCATGCCAAACAATTAGCCACAACGCTTGCAGATAGGCATGGATGCCAGCCTTCGCTGGCATGAAAACGCATTGCAAAAGCCAATTACTCCCTCTAGAAGTGGGAGTTTGATATAGAACCGCTCGAAGCGGTTTGTGTTACTTATTACCTGTTGAACAGGTTTAACTCATCTATCCTTTTGTCCTCAACCTCTTGGTTTTGAACATATTTGCGGACAACTTCCTCATTCACTCCGACTGTGCTAACAAAATAGCCTCTCGCCCAGAATTTATGACCTGCAAAATTCTTGTGCTTTCCTGCTATATTTTGTGCAATCCAGGTAGAGCTTTTTCCCTTGAGAAATCCCACTATGTTGGAAACCGAATATTTGGGCGGAATTGACACCATCATATGCACATGATCGGGCATCAAAAAACCCTCCTCTATTTTGCAGTCCTTTTGCAATGCGAGGCGGTTAAATGTATCTTTTAGCTCTTTGCGAAGCTGACCATACAAAGTTTTTCGCCGATATTTGGGCGTAAATACGATATGGTATTTACATTCCCATGTGCTATGGTTTAGATGATTTTGGTTTGACATATTCTTTTTCCTTTCTTTATGCCTCGAGCGGCAATAAATTCTGGGAGATTTTAAGAATATGTCAAACTTTGTGAGTCCTCCGCAATAGGCGGAGGTTTAGCATTGGTGACAACTAACTAATTGTATTATAAGCATTATTTTTACTATCAGCAATTTATGAAACCGCCGTGTGGGTAATCTCCTAATCGTTAAATGACCTTCTATTTGCAAACATGAAACTTTTTTAAGCAAGTTACTAAGCTGTCGCTATGTTCCCCGCAGGATCAAACCACCCTCAACCCACCCTCCCACGCGGCGACCTTCACCTCCTGCCCGTCGGTGATGCGTCCTGCTAAAATCGCGCTGGCGAGTTTGTCTTGCAATTCCTTTTGGATAACGCGTTTTAATGGGCGCGCGCCGTAGGTTGGGTCGTAGCCTTTCTCAGCGAGGTAGTCCACCGCGCTTTTGTCTAGGGCTAGGGTGATTTTGCGCTCTTCAAGGCGTTTTTTAAGCCGCGCTAGCTGAATTTCCACGATGCTTGCCATATGCTCTTTTTGCAGGCGGGCAAAGAGGATGATTTCATCCAAGCGATTGAGGAATTCTGGGCGGAAGGATTTGCGGACAATTTCCATCACCTGATTTCTGGTTTTTTCGGAAATCACTTTGTCTTTACTTTCCGCCAGAAATTCTGAACCAAGGTTAGAGGTGAGGATTATCATAGTGTTGCGGAAATCGACCGTGTGTCCCTGCCCATCAGTCAGGCGACCATCATCCAGCACTTGCAGGAGGATGTTAAACAAATAGGGATGGGCTTTTTCTACCGGAATATGTTAAAACTCAAGAAGAGAAGCATCAAAATATCCTGTCTCAAAAAGAAAATGCCGCCAATCTCGCCAACGCTTCTCCGCCAGTTACAAAGCCTAAAGACGTGGTCGTTTCTGTTGCAGAGCGCGCCAAAGCAGAAGCTGAGAAACTGATTAAAGAAGTCACGAAAAATAATCGGGTTTCTGATACCACCACGAAAGCCCAAGAAGTTTCAAAAATGATCGAAGAAATCAG
>SXRF01000086.1 GCA_005792635.1 Rickettsiales bacterium | reverse complement strand
ATTTTTAACATAAATTTTCCAACTGCAAGACCCAGTGCAGTTCACACCATGCGTAGAGCGCACAACCTTGTCATGCGACCATCTGTCTCTATAGGCGTGTTCCCATTCACGAGATTCATCAGTTTTTACACCATGTGCGCCAGAAAAACCTTCTGTTTCGCGTTTGAAAAAAGTTAGTTTGTCAATAAAATGGCTCATGGTTCTCTCCTTAACATTTCACTTCCGCATTTTTGCGGAAATACCAGTAGTAAGTTACGAATAAACAGGTGATGTAATAAGCGATGAAGCCATAAAGTGCAGTATCGGCTGCGCCTGTCGCTTCAATTGACCAACCAAAACATTTAGGCAGAACAAATGCTCCATAAGCGGCAATGGCACTAGAAAAGCCCAGCACTGGTGCTTTTTCCTTCGGTGGGAAAATCACCCCAATCATGCGAAATACCGAACCATTGGCAATACCAGTAGTAGTAAATAGCAACATGAAGCAGGCGAAGAACCCTGCAAAAATTTTGGTTTCTGGTTGAATGAAATGAATAACACCAACAACTGCGGCAATCATCACTAGCAAGTTCCAGAATGTAACCGATGCACCACCGAGTTTATCCGAAACTAATCCACCAATCGGGCGAATAAGCGCACCAAGAAGTGGCCCAATGAAGGCATATTGCAACGGATTAACTCCAACAAATTGCGTTTTAATAAGCAGTGGAAAGGCAGCAGAATAGCCAATGAACGAGCCAAACGACATCACATATAACCAAGTTGTTAGATACATATGTTTGCGCTTGAAAATTACCAATTGTTCAGCAAGATTTGACTTTGCGGTTAGCAAATTATGCATGCCAAAAGCTGCTGCCAGAGTGAAGAAAATAATGGGCAATACCCAGATATACGCAGCATTTTGCAGCCATACAGCTTTGCTCGCTCCATCCGCTGCTGTCATAACTTGTGGTGCGCCGCCCATATCGCCAAAAACTGACATAGCAATAATAAGCGGAACTGTGAATTGCAGCGCACTCACACCAAGATTTCCTAGCCCTGCATTGATGCCGAGTGCAAAACCTTGCTTGTTTTTAGGAAAAAAATGGCTGATATTAGCCATTGATGAGGAAAAATTACCGCCACCAAAACCACATAAAGCCGCCAGTATCAGCATAGTTTGATAAGAAGTGTTGGGGTCTTGCACTGCTTGCCCAATCCCGATGCAGGGAATAAGAAGAAGTGCTGTGCTTAGAACTGTCCAATTCCTGCCGCCAAAAATTGGCACGACAAACGAATAGGCAATCCGCAAAGTTGCACCTGTTAATCCTGGAACGGCAGCGAGGGTAAAGAGCTGCTCTTTAGTGAAGTGAAAACCAATGTTGTTGAGGTTCACCGCAACGGCTGACCAAATCATCCATACTGAAAAGGAAAGTAGCAAGCATGGCACAGAAATCCACAGATTTTGCCGAGCAATCATCTGCCCGACACTTTGCCAAAAATGCTTATCTTCAGGATTCCAATTTGCCAAAGCTGCTTTTGTTGTAGCGTTCATACAGTTTTTCCTTTTTGTTTATAAAAATATGATTATTTGCTATCCATTTCAGGGAAGAACTTAGGCTTTCCTAGGTCTGGATATTGTTTGTGTTCCATGCGGATGATGGCAAAATGCATCCAGATTAGTGCGCCAGTAACCAGCGCGAAGAGCAGCATGAAACAACTGGTGCGAACATCGGTGTAGTCATTAAGTAGCCCGAAACATATCGGCAGGAAGAAACCACCAAGCCCACCAATTAAGCCGACAATGCCCGCCACAGAACCAACATTATCAGGGTAATAAACAGGAATATGTTTATAAACCGCTGCTTTGCCAAAGGACATGAACAAGCCAAGGGTAAAAAGAACAATAGTAAAGGGAACGAAGCTTAAGCCTGAGCTAAACACAATGTCGCCCTTGATGCCATGTACCACATAATCAGTTGGCGGATAGCTGAGGATAAAGCAACACACCATGCACACTGAAAATGTCCAATACATCACGCTGCGTGCGCCAAAGCGGTCAGAAAGATAACCGCCAATTGCACGAAATGCAGAACCAGCGATAGAGAAACTAGCAGCGAGCAAACCAGCTTCTTTCAAGTTCATGCCATATTGCCCGACATAATATTTAGGCAGCCACAAAGCGAGAGCCACAAACGCGCCAAATACAAAGAAATAATATAAAGAAAAACGCCAAACTTGCAGTTTTTTAAGTGGTGCAAGTGCCATTGCGGTGCTTTTTTTAGCAGCACCAGTTTTCTTTCGTTCAATCAACTCTGGCTCATCAGAAGTTACCAGCCAATAAATTATCGCAGCCACAAATAAAGAACCAGACCAAATTTGCACCACCGCGTGCCAGCCTGCATTTGCTTGTTCACTGCTTGCGTAAGCGGCAATTACTAACGGCGCACAGATTTTGGTAAGTGCCGAGCCGATATTGCCCATGCCGTAAATGCCAAGGGCAGTTCCTTGCCGCTCTTTGCTAAACCATTTTGAAAGGTAAGAAATACCAACTACGAAACTGCCACCCGCAATCCCAACGCCAAGGGCAGTAAGTAGCAGCATGATATAAGTGTCAGCATAGGTGAGCAGCCATGTGCAGGCGGCTGAGGAAATCATAACCAGAAACAGAACAATCCGCCCGCCATGTTGATCCGCCCAGATACCAAGCGTTAGGCGAATGAGCGAGCCTGTAAGGATTGGCGTTCCCACCAGCAAACTGAACTGTGTATCAGTCAGCCCCATTTCTTTTTGAATAGGCACTCCGATAATCGCAAAAATCGTCCACACCGCGAAGCAGATGGTAAAAGCAATAGTGGTGCTAAACAGCGCAATATTTTGTTTGGCTTTGCTGATATTTTTAAGGTCAACCATAATATTATCCCATGTTTTATTAAACAACATGGGCAACATCTGGCGTTTCAATAAAAATCTGATTGATCTGTATCAATAAGTTTGTTTTTTTATAAAAAACTTGTGCAATACGGATATTTTGTTACAAAAAACCCGTGAATATTGAATATTTATATAACCTTTGCGATTTTATCCACGAAGCTCAAAAAGAGCGCGGGTTGGTGTCGCTATATTTACGCAGTAAAGACGGTGAATTCTCAGAGGATATGGAGGCGCAATTTGCAGTTGTAGATAAGTACAGCGCGACTCTTATTTCACTACCCAAAAAACAAAGCTCGCGCATTGAACCATTTTTGAATGCGCTTAATTATCTGCCAGCGAAAAGAAAATATGTCATCGCCAGAATGATTCCTGCTTCTGATGCGCTGGCGTTTTATACTCGTGATATTATCTCGCCTGCCATTGAAATCGCTCAAGAACTCGCGGTTTTGGACACAGACAACAGCCCTGCAAAAATCTCCGCTTTTATAAATTTTCTTTATTGGAAAGAACGGGTGGGGCTGGAACGCGCTTTAGGTACACAACTAATCAATATTGACTGGGCAAATGCCAGCGATTTTAAGGGCAGGATTGAATATATCATTTCCGAGCAGCAGGCTTATGAACGAATGTTTCTGGCTCTTGCCGATGAGCAGGGTAGAAAAGCCATAGAAGAGCTAGAAAAGCATAATGATGTTTTTAAGCGCATTGAAAAAATAAATAGCGGATTAGCAAGGGGTGGGGCGGCGCAAGAAACCAAGCCCATTACTGCACAGGAATGGTTTGACCTGTTCACTGCAAAGATGGATTTATTGCACGAAGTTGGCAAAATTATTATTAAAAACCTTGGTGCTGCAAAGGAAAATAAAATAACATTAACACCCATATTATCTGCACCAGAGCAAGTAAATGTGGAAAATGGCGTGCAGATATATATGGATAAAATCCAGACTCTTCCATTATTTGCTGGGCTTTCTGTTCAAATTATCCAAGATATTCTAAAATATTCGCGGATTACCAGCTACGATAAGGGGGCTATGATCTTCATGCAGGGTGAGCAGGCAACTCGTTTTTATATTATTTTAGAAGGCTGGGTAAAACTGTTCAAAGGCAATGAAGATGGCAAAGAATCAATCTTGCATATAATGACTTCTGGTGAGGCATTGCTGGAAACAGTGATTTTCAATAATTCGCCATTTCCCGTTAGTTCGCAAGCGGTAGAAAATGTAAAATTGCTTTCTATTCCTGCCTCTATTATTCGTGAAAAGCTCAAGGGAAACAATGAGTTGGCGATTAATATGCTGTCTAGTGTTGCGGGCAGGTCGCAAGCATTAATTAGCCAATTTGAGCAGCTAACTCTTAAAACCGTAGCCCAGCGCGTTGGTTGGTTTTTGCTAAAATTATTTTTAGAAAATGCTGATAAAACTAAAACTATTCAACTGCCTTATGATAAATCCCTAATCGCTGGCTATCTGGGAATGCAGCCAGAAACTTTCTCGCGCACTCTACAAGCACTGAAAGAGCAAGGCCTTGATATTGACCGCCATAGCTTCACTATGCCCGATATATTCGCTCTGTGCGATTATTGCGATTTAGAGCTGGCGGAAAAATGCGCCCGCGCAGGCACAAAAGATTGCAAAAATCCTGATTGTGATAAAAGTTGATTTGTATCAATTTCATTCTTTGTTCCTCATCCTATTTCTCTAAATATCCGAGTTTTGGTTTCTAAGTCCTGATTATTACTGGGATATGAGGTCAAAGCCGCAACTAATTATGGTTGCCAAGGTAACGAGCGGAAACGCTGCTACCTCCCGTATTTGGAAAGGATGATATGAGGGATTTAAGTGACCAGTTCGGGAGAAAATTCCCCTATTTGCGGCTGTCTGTAACGGACGCGTGCAATTTTCGTTGCGGCTATTGCTTGCCTGATGGATATAAAAAAACTTGTAGCGAACCCTTCCTTTCTAAAGATGAAATAATTAGGCTGGTTACTGTTTTTGCAGGACTTGGCGTTGAGAAGGTGCGGCTTACTGGCGGTGAGCCAACGCTTCGGCGCGACATCAGCAGCATTGCTGCGGATATTTCCTGCATTCCAACTATCAAAACTATTGGCATCACTACTAACGGCTATAATTTGAAGGATAAGGCAAAAGAATTTTTTGCAAGCGGTATAACCGCGCTGAATGTTAGCGTTGATAGCCTCAACCTTAAGAAATTTAACGCCATAACAGGACATGACAAGCTGGAAGCGGTGCTGTCTGGAATTGAAGCCGCAAGAACGGCTGGTTTTACCAAAATAAAAATCAACACTGTGTTACTTAAAGGCATAAACGATGTTGATTTGCCAGAGTTTTTAAGTTGGATAAAGCACGAGCAGCTTTCAGTTCGCTTTATTGAGCTGATGCAGACTGGCGATAATCTGGAATATTTCCGCAAGCATCACCAAAGCGCCGAGGTCATCAAAAAACAACTTTTGGATCTTGGTTTTACCGAAAGCATAAGGGCTTATGATGCAGGGCCAGCACAGGAATTTTCGCATCCTGAATATGCGGGGAAAATTGGCTTGATTGCGCCATATTCCAAAGATTTTTGCAAAACTTGCAACCGCCTGCGTATAACCTCACGAGGCGATTTGCGCCTGTGCTTGTTTGGCGAAAGTGGCTATAATCTGCGCTCTTTGCTGGTTTCGGATGAACAGAGCGAAGAATTGCAAAATAAAATCATGGAGCTACTTAATTTCAAAAAAGAAAGCCATTATTTAGGGCAAGGTTTTACAGGAATAACCCCGCATCTGGCATCGCTTGGTGGATAAAATAAGAAGGAACAAAATGCAAAATACATTCAAAATGATAGATGTTGGGGCAAAGGCGGTATCGTATCGTTTGGCGGTGGCATCTGGTGAAATAACGGTTGGGGCGGAGGCTTTTGCCCTGATTAAAGAGCGAAAACTTCCCAAGGGGGATGTGCTTGTGCTAGCAGAAGTGGCGGGAATTATGGGGGCAAAAAACGCTTGCAATGTTATTCCGCTCTGTCACCCAATGGGGTTGGACGCAGTAAAAATCATCACTGAATTAAACGAGGAAAAGTCAAGCATAATCGTATATTGCGTTGCCTCCACTCATGCTAAAACTGGGGTGGAAATGGAAGCATTGGCAGGGGTGAACTGCGCACTACTCACCATCTGGGATTTAAGCAAAATGATTGAGCCAAATTTGCGGATTGGAGGCGTGCAGCTTCTTGCAAAACTTGGTGGGAAAAGTGGCTTGTGGCTAAATCCTGCTGGCGTTCCTAAATGGATTATGGAGATTGTTAAGCCGCCGTTACAACAGGTTCTTGCTGGCAGAAATGCTGTGGTTATAACATTAAGCGATCGCGCTGCGGCGGGTGAATATGAAGATAAATCTGGTGCAGTTCTTAAAGATATTTTATCTGCACATGGTGCAAATGTCGCTGATTATAAAGTAATTCCTGATGATGTGGCTACTATTCAAAAAACCATTCAAGAAATAATAGACACCAAAAAACCTCATTTAATAATCACCACAGGTGGCACAGGCGTTGCGGGGCGGGATGTTACACCAGAAGCACTACGCCCATTATTTAATCGAGAGATTGTCGGTGTTGGTGAATTACTCCGTAGCGATGGTGCAAACTATACGCCGTTATCGTGGAGCAGTCGTGCGGTTGCGGGGGTAATTGGTGATACGCTAGTCATCACACTTGCTGGCAACCCCAAAGCAGTAAAAGAGGGGTTGAGTGCATTACTTCCTGATTTAATCCCGCACCTTATTCGTACTATTGGCGGAGAAAAATTATGATTTCATATACAAAAGCAATTGAGATTATTCGGAAGCAAATAACACTCGCTAGCACTGAAAAACTGCCATTGCTTTCCGCACTTGGCAAGGTTTCAGCAAGCGAGATAAAAAGTGCGATGGCTGTGCCGAGTTTCCGTAATTCGGCGATGGATGGTTTCGCGGTAAAATCGTCCACTGTTACGACCGAAAATACTAGCCTTCATTTCACGCAAAGCATTGCTGCGGGTGATGTAATTTTAGACGGTAAAAGCGAGTGTGTGCAGATTATGACGGGTGCTATTGTGCCAGAGATTTACGATGCTGTGATTCCGATTGAGGACACAAGCATAATTGGCGACAAAGTAACATTTAATCGCCCAGCCAAGCAATTTGAAAATATCCGCGAAGTTGGTGAAGATGTGAAACTTAAGCAAGTGTTGCTTAAAAAAGGCGACATGATAAATGCTGAAAAAACAATGTTGTTGGCGGCACTTGGGTGTTCGGAAATTGAGGTTTATAAATTGCCGAATATCCACATTATTAGCACAGGTAAAGAAATTTCTGATGATTATGGCGCATCGCTTGCCACGGGCAAAATCTATAATTCCAATGCCCCCTATTTGCTCGCCCGTTGCGTAAGCGAAGGGCTTGCTGCAATTTACGAGGGCATTATCGCCGATGATGCCCATGAATTTGAGCAACATATTCAACAAATTCCCGCAGGCAGCATTATCATCAGCACAGGTGCGGTTTCCAAGGGCGAGTGGGATTTTATCCCCGAAAGCCTCAAAAAACTTGGTGCAACAATACATTTCCACCGCGTAAATATCCGACCAGGGAAACCGATATTATTTGCAACCCTTGCAAATGGCAGTTATTTTTTTGGTTTAGCAGGTAATCCGATTTCCACCGCCATTGGCTTTCAGTTTTTTGTCCTTCCTTTTGTGCGTTTTTTACAAGGGCGAGAGCTACAAAAACCACTAATTGCAAAACTTGCAAATGACTTTACTAAAAAAGGAGATTTCCGCCAATTCCTCAAAGCCAACCTAACGAATAACGCAAATGGCGAGTTGCTGGTGGATATATCAGGGGGGCAGGAATCATTCAAAATCAGCCCTATGGCGCAGAGCAACGCTTGGGTGGTGCTGAATGAAGGGCAAGCCCAACTCAAAGCTGGTGATTTAGTGACAGTTTTCCCATTTGGAGGTTCTCTATGATAAATGTTGAAATCAGCCTATTTGGTGCATTCCGCCAGTTTGATAATGGCACACCGATAATTTTACAATTGCCAGTCGGCACAAATTTGCAGGAAACCAAGCAGGCTTTAGGAGCGGAGATAGTTCGCCGTTTCCCAGAATTCAAACAGGAAAAATTATTGGAACAATCCCCCCTTGCCAATGAGAGCGAGATATTACGCGCGGATTATATCTTAAATAAAAACGAAAATTTGGTGATTCTGCCACCAGTAAGTGGAGGGTAAGCAATGAATGATGAGAAAATTTTTGTAGGCGTAAGCGAAGAGCCATTATCAATTGAAAAAGCTGTAGCATTTGTGAATGCACCTGAAAATGGGGCGATGGATATGTTCGTGGGCAGAGTTCGCAATCATAATCTCGGCAAGGCGGTAAATGCCGTCAGCTATGATGCTTTTGCGCCGCTGGCTTGCAATATATTTCGTGAGCTGTGCGAGGAGGCAATATCAAAATTTGACTCTCGCCTGCGCTGCTATATTGAGCATCATAAAGGAAAGCTGGAAATCGGCGGAATTAGCGTGGTGATTGCGGTGGGTTCGCCGCACCGTGATGAAACATTCAAAGTCTGCCGTTACCTGATTGAGGAGCTAAAAAAACGAGCACCCGTTTGGAAGCAAGAGCATTATGTGGATGGCGATAGCGAGTGGGTGCAAGGACACGCTCTTTGTGGACATCATCATTAAATGGTTTTGGCATGAATAAAATAGTAGCAGTTATTCTCGCTGGTGGGAAATCCTCACGAATGGGCGAAAATAAAGCTCTTCTTGCGTGGCGTGGGGGCAGGTTAATAGATTTTGTAGCTAACACTGTGCGAGATGCGGGAGTTTCTGATGTTTTCGTTAGTGGCGATGTTTCGGGTTACGAGTGCATTCCCGACCGCACACTGCATCAAGGAGCAGTCGGTGGCATTTGCGCCAGTGTGGAGAAGTTACACCCCTATACGCAAATTTTGTTTTTGCCCGTTGATATGCCGCTGCTTAGCGTGGATTGCTTGCAGAAATTATTAGACGCACAGAACACTTGCCATTTTGAGAATAATCCTTTGCCGATACTTCTCAATATAACGCCTGAAATTATTGCCTATACAGCCAGAATAACCGAACCAATTTCTATGAAAAAATATTTGCGTGGTTTGCAAACGGTTGAGTTGCCTGTTTCGCCAGAAATAGCAAAAGCACTAACCAATACCAACACCCCTGAAGAATGGAGAAAAGCTAATGAATATACGAATTAGCAATGGTGCAATGCGCTTTCGCATTAGCAATACCGAACTTGTCGAATTACTAGAAGAAAACATTTTGCAGCTTTCGCACATAACTAGAAATTATTATGTAAGAGTTGGGGCAATGGAAACACCGCTTTTTCTGGATTTGGATGCAAATAAAGCCATGCTGATTGTGGATAAAACCACGCTGGAAGAATTTTCCAAGCAACTTCCTTCAAAGGAAGGCATTGAATATAAGAGAGATGGGTTGCTATTAGCGTTAGAAGTTGATGTTAAGAAGAGCAAAAACTAATGCTGGGAGTATTATTTTTTGTTGTTGCTCTGCTATATGCCAGCGTGGGGTTTGGCGGTGGTTCGTCATATCTGGCGTTGTTAGTTTTGTGGCAAGTGCCTTACGCAATTATTCCCGCCATCGCCCTGATTTGCAATATCGTGGTAGTTGCTGGAAACAGTGTTCACTATGCTCGTGCTGGCTATATCAATTGGCGATTACTGTTGCCGATTACCCTTGCTTCTATCCCTGCTGCATATTTCGGTGGTAGCTTGCATATCGCCAAGGACATTTTTGTAATTATCTTGTTTGTTGGCTTGTTGGCAACGGGGGTTCGCCTTCTTATTCAGCATCGCCGCTATGATGATAATTTGTACAGCTATAAAACCATTCCTCTATGGCTGGGAATAATACTTGGTGCAACGCTAGGTATTTTAGCAGGAATAACAGGCATTGGTGGAGGGATTTTTCTCGCGCCTGTGCTATATCATTTACGAGCTGGCTCACCCAAGCAAATCGCAGCCGCTGCCTCTATATTTATTTTGCTAAATTCTATATCAGGCATTCTTGGACAACTGCAAAAAAGCTCTTTTACTGATGATATACTTAGTTATTGGTATCTGCCGATTATGGCTTTAATTGGCGGACAAATCGGCAATTTATTTGCAATCAAATTTGCCTCCGCCCGCACCATTTCCATACTAACCGCAATTTTAATATTATTTGTCACAGGACAACTGGGGATGAAAATATTGGAAGGATAGCATGTTTTATGTAGTTCATGCATAAAATGTGAAAGTATTACTTTGAGAAGATTCCATCATTACATTATAAGTATTTTGCAGAAAAATTGCATATTAGGAATCAAGGAACTTTCCTTAATTCAAACCGCATATTTGGCATTCAAACCAATTGTCCCAAAATGTCCCGTATGGGACAATTATGGGACACTTCGCTACAAAAACAAGCGATTTTCAGCAAATTATGGCAACAATCTAATTTCGGCAAGCTGCTGATTTTGCTATTGCTACTTGTTGTAACATATTATAAATTATCATGAGAATAACTCTTGAAAACTGCCGAGGTGGCAACGCCTCCGTGAGTTCGAATCTCACCTCTTCCGCCATTTGGGACAGTCGTCGTTATTTAGGAAACTATCAAAGGGTTTTCTTAAGGTATAACAAAGACTTCCGTCCTTTAATTGTAAGTTCGCAAATAGGAAATTGAGAAGCTCTCTTTTTTGCGGAATAGTCGAACTGCTCCATATTTTCGGGGCTTCATGAGCTAAATTCAGTATCATTTCCATACGCTTAGTGAATTCATCGTCGGCTTTGTCATAGGTTAGTACCAATTGGCTCAGTTCATACTGCCTGTCTTTGAGGCGGCATTTTTTGGCTTCAAATTCTTCTTTGCTGATTTCACCTTCCAAACGCAGATCCATCAAGCGGTCTAGCTTACCCTGTATTTCTGTGTGTTCTTTTTTTAATTGCCCAACTTCAACGCTGTGATGCTCTTTTTTTAGTTGGTTAGTTTCTTTGATATAGGCGATGGTGTCGTTTAGGAACTCTTTGTTACGAATTCCAATGCGACGAAGCACATCTTCCACTTGTTCAATTATTTTTTCCTCACGCACCCACATTTGCTTTTCGGGGTTTTCGGATTTCCAGCAGCGTAAATATGTCCATTCCGAGGTTGTGCCGTTTTCATGTTTCCTGATTTTGGTATCAGCCGTTACTACCCGCCCCTTGACCGCACAGGTTAGAAGCCCGCGGAAGATATATTCCTTTTCGGCATATTTGAATGGTTTTTTGTGATGCCCCAAGCGAACCTCCTGACATTTTTGAAATAGCCACTGCGGTATCAGCGTTTCATGGCGATGAACGAAAATTTCGCCTTTGATTTTCATTTCTCCGTAGTAGAATTGGTGCTGTATTAAACGATGTATCACAGATTTTTGCAAATACATTCCTTTTTTGCTCCGCAATCCCCACTCCTTAGCTTTGCTGGTTATTTCTGAAAGCGTATATGCACCAGTGGCGTATTCTTCAAAAATCCTAACAATAATTGGCGCACGAACATCATCAGCAATAATTATGCTTTTACCAAATTCATCACGAGCGTTGACATAGCCAATCGGTGCAGAACCAGCCCATTCACCAATACGGCGTTTATGCTCCATGCTGCGCCTAATGTTTTCGCTCATGGAATCGGTGTATGATTGTGCGAGCAAAACTCGCATACTCCACATAGTGCGGTCGCTGGAGCGTGAATCTTTGTGAATAATAGCATTTTCGCTGTAAAAATGCAGCTCTATTGAGCCTCGCTGAATTAAATCATCCAGTAGCGGAAACTCACGAAAACTACGCTGCAAACGGTCAACTTTATCAGCGATAATTGCGATTGGTTCTTTATAGCGTTTGGCAAATGCCAGCATTTCCATAAAATGTTTGCGGTCGCCACGGGTGGAGGATTCCACAATCTCAAACACCCGCAAAACTTGCAGTTCCTTACGCTGGCAATATTCATGCAAACGGTGTTTTTGGGCATCTATCGAGTGCCCATCTTCTTGTTCTTTTGAGGAAACCCTCGCTAAAATAACCGCCTTTTTTGCCTCCATCTCCATTCCTTTCAGGTGATGCCTTAGGATAACCTATTGCATCTTGCAATCAAGGCTCAAGCACCTGTATTTGCTCTATTTTATCTATTTCCTGTAATTTGGAGCAAAAGCCCAGCCAGTTGCGGGCAGCTTCAATCGCTTCCTGTTCAGAAAGCTGATTTCCATTCATTTCCTGAATGTGGCTAACGATGCGACCAAACAATTCGTTCAGACGATTACTGGAGCTATTGGTGTGAGGTAAGGAGGATTTCATACTGCCCCCACGCCAGAAAAATACAACGAAAATTTGGGGGGAAAACGAAATCGGCAGAGAGTTATTTTACAAATCTCTCGCGATGATATGTGCTTACATAGCAGATATTGTTCGCAATGTTTAGTGTTTTTTTCAAAAATCTTTTTAATAAACATTTCGCCCTCCATTTCGTGGAGTGTTTCGTTGGTTTTCAAGGCGTGTGGCGATTTTTAGAAGTGAGGTGTGCCAGAGTTGCCAAGCCTTGGTTCTGCCGCAGCCGATGCGTTCGCAGATTTTTCGCCATGGCACATTTTCGGCACGCAGCCAGACGATGCGGCGTTCGTCTTCGTCATCCAGCAGGAAAATCCACTGGATGGTTTCTTCCATGCGGGTGATTTTTTCGGCTGATGGTGGGCCAAGACGCATAGGCTCTGGTTCAGCGGCTAGTATTTCATTGGGCGTGCGGATAATTGGCGGCCATGCGTTGAAATAGCTTTTGATAGTCACCCGTGGCAGGCGACGCAAGGTGCGGACGGCTTCTTGAAAACGCCCTGAAATTTCTGCGATTTTGGCTTTGTCTGTGCTGTTTTCCATGTTTTAGCCCTCCGTGATTAGTTCTATGCGGGTGATTTGCGGGTTGGCTTCGGCAAACCAGTAAGTCAGGTCGGCGAGGTAGTGCTGGGTGAGCCAATCTTTGATGAATTTGCTGGGGCAACAGAGGCTAACCACCGAGCCATCGCCGTATTTCAAAATTCTGGTGATATTCACCCGAGCCAGCCAGCTGCGGCAGGTTGCTTTGCCATATTTTTTCTGGAAAGCATCAAGCACGCTATCCCAAACTGGCTGTAATTCAGGAACGGCACAGAGCGTTGGTTTGGCTGGATGGTTGCCACCTGAAAAGCCACCCTCAAGGATTTTTGCAATATGCTCGGAAGATTCCACCGCCCACGAAAGGTCAATCGTCCAGCCTTTGCCTGCTAACCTGCCGAGGCAAAATTCTGATGCTCCAATAATTTCGCAATAATGCCGCCACGCCCGCATATCCTGCTGGAAGTCATCTTGCCAGCGTTCTGCTAGTAACCTCTCCCGTCTCGGTGTGAGCTTTGCTTTCTGATCTGGCGTGAGCTTGCTCTGCACTTCTGCATTCCAGATTTCTAGCATCTGCAAAATCTGCGGGTCTAAAATCTGCTTTGTGCGTTTTTCCCTCTCACACTCTCCCTTTTCTTCTCTCGCTCTTTTTCTTTTATCTGATTTCTGTAATTCTGTATTCTGCACTCTGTTATCTGTATCTGTATCTGGTGCTATTTTGTCGTTTTTCCGCTGCGGGGCGTTTCCTTCCGCTGCATTCCGTTGCATGGTGTTGCACGGCGTTGCATCACGCTGCTTACTCTCAGCACGAGATTTCTGCGAACGCTCGGTGGAAGTGGCGTATTGCCTTTTTTCCCAACCACTTAGGTGGTGATTTTGATCAATCATCCCCTTTTCATAAAAGGCGGCAAGGATGGATTCCACGATTGCTTGGTCAATATCTTGCACCACCGCAATCTGTTCGGAATCCAACTTTACCGTCCCCCGCGGATTATTCCGTGAGGCTGAATCAAGAACGCATAGCCACACTGTGACCACATGCGTCATAAGCTGATTGCTGCGTTTGGCAATCACCTTGAGTTTTGCATCTTCTGGCATACCGTGATAAACCCTGTACCATTCAATTGACACTTTACGACCCCTAATCCAGAAAACTTGGTTGGACTGATTCGGCTTGTTTTGCGGGATTTTCTCGGTCGGAATTTTTGAGGGCAAGTGCCAGTTCTATGCAGCCCTTGGTTAGCTTGGCACGGTCTAGTTCTGCCGCTGCCTGCTTTTTCAGTTGCAACAAAGTTTCCATGTCCATGCTCCGCATAGTTTCAATGGTTAGATGGCAGATTTCATCAAAAGTTGAGATAGGTTTTGAGTCGTTCATAAATTCCCCTTTCTGGTTAAAAACAGCCAGCTTGTGCGAACTGTTCGGATGACAAGCTGCACGACAACAGAGGGGGATGGCGTGGACTTTGGGGGGACTTTGGGTGGGGATGAAAGGGGGATGGAAAATTGCAAATTTTGCCAAAATTGTCCTAAAATGATGTTGTCAAGGACTTTGGTGGGGGATGAAGTGGTACATAGGGTGGGGATGAGAGGGGGACGAAGTGGGAAATTGTGACAAAAATTATTTTTGCAACACAAGATATTTGACTTCAAACTCTCATAGGTTATCGTGGTTTTTGAGGGGGCTGGAATCCCCGCAAGGTTACGATTAAATTTTTAGTAGGCTCGTGTCAGTAAGTCCTGCTTCCGTACGCCCATGCGTCGGGAGAGGGTTTAATACAAAACTCGCAAGAGAAATAAGCCTGCGCTCACTTTGCAGCGATTCCAACTCCCGACACCAGCAATTATGCTGGTGTAACCGCATAAGGGAGTACCAATGTTTTTCCGTAGAAGAATTATCCAAAAACCGCCGATTGAAATTGCGGATATGATGGTAAGAAATTCCATCATTATTGCCTATGGATATTTGCATAATAAACGCAATATCCCCTCTAAAGAAGAACTGGCAATGTTTGAGTCTTTCGTTGAAGAACTTGACCACAGCCGTGCCACAGCAGCGTATATATTACGCTGCCTGCACCAACGCAGTCGTGGTGAGCCAGAAGGCTCACCAAAATTCACCAATCCTGATAGTTTTGATTACCATTTTCCAAAGTAGCAACTAAGCAACGGTGTTTTCAGGCAAGTTCAGGCAGTAATACCCCCTGCCGTTGGAAGCAATAATTTTCTGCCATTCATCCTTGCTTTTGAATACATCACGCAAGCGAAGGGCTTGTGAATTTGCCCCGCTCAACAAGGTTTTACCATGCACCCAGCGATTGCGACTAATAGACGCATTATGCAATTGCCTAATTATTGCAGCTTGCACATCCCCCAAATGATGCTCCTCACCATTCAAAACAATATGACGGTAATCGTTAGAAGCCACAAAATCTGTCTTTTCAGGTTGATTAACCGCTTTTTCGTTCAAGCTGATTTTATATGCTTTCTCAAAACGAAGGCGGTCTTCCTTGAGTATTACCAAATCACGAATACGCACGATAACATCTGGTTGCGGTGGTTCGTAAGCCATCCGCAAAATATGTCCTTCCTCAGCCACCGAGAGAAAAATTCGCAGTTGAGCACCGCCAGAACTGCAAATGCTATGAAAATCTTCAGGACGCACACCAACAAAACCACCTTTATGCTCGTGCTTTTCGTAGATAAATTTGTTTTTCCGCAGCGTCCCTCTTTCCATGTAGCGAAGCGGCAACCAAACGCAAACCCGAAGCAAGCCATTTTCTATAAAATAATAAACATCTTCTTGTGAGATGCTCCAGCTTGTCCAAATGTTATGCAGCCTATCATAAGCACGCTCAATAAGTGCCATAAATACCTTCCTTTCCCGTTGTTAATTAGCGATTTTATTATTATTATCTCGCCACTACTTTTTATAGAAAAATTGGAAAGTTTTACAACTATAAAGAGGTGTAATTGCCATTATATACTCTCATAAGTTGACGGAACCAATACCGACTAAAGTCAGTGTCTTAAATCAAAGGCTTATAAAGTGATGTGGTAATGTTTCCCATGAATTTTATCTCTTAGAGTTCAGAAAATTCAAAAGCCACAGGACATTGAAAGTTACCAGTACTGTTGTACCAATATATTCGTAAGCATCACAATTATCATGGCAAGAACTCATAGTTAATCTATTTGGTTAAAAATACTCCATCTTTCATTGTTTATCTGATAAAAATGTGTGGATGTATCCATGCTGCTTATCAAAATAGATGTTAGTTGCCAGCGACATGACAACAATCACTGTAAAAAAGTACGCGCATCTCAATATGCGGATTCGGAGTGGTGGATTTGTGTCCTGCATAATCTTATTCCATAATTAGCACATATGTATGTTCACCTGCACCAGCTGTGAACTGATGCTGGTGGTCTTAATGCCTATTTCTTTTCATCTTTGTGTTCATGACCATCGCCTTCTTTGTACTCATGCTCGGTCTCTTTTTTTGCTTTTTTATCTTTGCCTTCATGCTTGCCATGATCTTTGTGGTCACCGTCTTTATGGTCGTGCTTTTCCATTTTCTTGCCATCTTCGGCTTTATGCTCACCAGCAATGGCAGGGGTGGCAACGCCCATCACCAGAGCAAGGGCAGATGCAGCAAGCAGGGATTTCAGATCGGTCATAGAGTCTCCTTTAGGGTTGGTTGAAAAAATCACAGTTCCTCCTTCACCAGCAGGTCACGGGCGAGGTTAAACCGTTTGTAAATAGCGGGCAGCACCAGCAATGTAAGTATGGTTGCGGTGATGAGTCCGCCGATTACCACTGTCGCCAGCGGTTTTTGCACTTCCGCGCCTGCGCCCGT
>SXRF01000085.1 GCA_005792635.1 Rickettsiales bacterium | reverse complement strand
CAGCGGGTGATTGATGAGCAAAAACTCCATCACTCCTTCGCGTGCTTTTTTCACCATCGGCGTGTTGGTCTTCACCACCATGCCATCGGCGCAAGGCAGAGCGCAAGAAGCCTGCGGCTTTGGTGGACCGGGGGAAACCTCCACCAAACACATGCGGCAATTGCCAGCAATGGCGAGCTTCTCATGATAGCAAAAGCGCGGTATCTCAATGCCCAACCGCTCCGCCGCCTGTATAATCACAGTGCCGTTTTCAACTTCAATTTCCTGTCCATCAATCGTTAGTTTTGGCATTTTTTAGTTTTTCCTTTGTCATACCAGCGCGTACTGGCATCTAGTTATTATATGCTCTGGATACCAGATGGCTCTAGTATAACAATCCACATTATTCAATAGAAACTAAATATCCACAAAACATCTGATATTCAAGATAATTATACTCATATTACATCGCATTTTGCTTCAGCCTTTTGCGCTTAGGTGATGAAGGGATGCCAAGCGATTCGCGGTATTTCGCCACCGTTCGCCGCGCCACGGTTATATTGCGCTGTTTTAGAATTTCGGCGATTTCCTCGTCCTGCAAAATATTATCCGCCATTTCTTTGCCAATCATTTCAGCGATTAGGTGTTTCACCGATTGGCTGGAAACATCATCGCCGCCGCCCTCAGCGCGGGCAAGGGCGGAGGTGAAGAAATATTTAAGCTCAAAAGTTCCGCGCGGGCAGAGCAGATATTTACCCGCCGTCACACGGCTGATGGTGCTTTCGTGAAAGCCCGTTTCGGCGGCGATGAATTTTAGCGTCATCGGTTTTAGGTAGCGCACACCAAGGCGGAAAAAAGCGTCCTGCTGCTTAACCAACTCGCCCGCAACTTTCAGCATAGTTTGCGCCCGTTGCTCCAGCGCACGCACCAGCCAATTTGCGCTGCCAAATTGCTCTTGCAGATATTCCTTGTCTTTTTTGTTTTTGGTTTCCGCGTTCACTTTTTTATAAAAGCGTTTATTCACCATCACCCGCGGGAAATTATTCATATTCAGCTCAATATGCCAATTACCATCGGGCAAGCGGCGCACAAAAATATCTGGCTCAATATTTTGCACAATTTCATGGCTGAAATGGCTGGCGGGCTTGGGGTTTAGCTCGCGTATTTCCGCCACCATTTGCCGCAAATCGTCTTTATCCACACCACATTTTTTTTCCAGCTCGGCGTATTTTCCTGCCGCCAGCAATTCCAAATTCGCCAGCAATTTTTCCATCGCTGGGTCAAGGCGGTTTTTTTCGCGCAGTTGCAGGGCGAGGCAACCACGCAAGTCCCGCGCACAAACGCCAATAGGGTCAAAGCCTTGCAGGATTTTCAGCACTTCCTCAATTTCTGCCGATTGCACACCAAAAGCTTCGCTGATTGGCGAAAAATCTTCTTTTATATAGCCCGCCTCATCCACCAAATCTATAAGATGCGCCCCTATCAAGCGTTTTACAGGGTCTTGCACTTCAAGCGTCAATTGATTTAGCAAATGCTCGCGCAGGGAAATATCATGCGCTGGGTTGTCGTCTATGCCGCGCTCATCATCACCAAAATCACCGCCAGACGCTCTGCCAGAGCCGCCCTGTTCATAGCGCAAATAATCGGACTCTATATGTCCAGCGTCGTCGCTCCACTCGCCGTCTTGAATAGTCGCATCAGAAAAATCAGTTTCTTGTGGTTCGTAATTTTCAATTTCATCACTAGTTTCAGTTTCTACTTCTTGTGGGTTTTCTGACGCAGACTGCGTGGCTTCCGCGCCCTCTTCTTCCTGTTCTTGCGAGAGGAACGGGTTTTCCTCCAACGCCTGTTCCACGAATTCGCGCAGCTCAAGCGCGTTTGCCTGCAACAGCTTGATGGACTGTTGCAAAGCCTGCGTCATCACCATGGATTGACCCAGAGAGTTTTTAGGACGGAGTTCTAAACGAGGAGCGTTCATAGGTTTTATAACATGACATCATCCAGATATTTATCAAGCTGTAAAGCCACAACGCTGGCGAGGAATTGCAGTAGCTCTGCCCCCTGCCCTGAGTGGAAGCGTTCTTTATGGCGCGTGCCAAGGGCGAGTATGATATTTTTGTCAATATTTTCCAGCGATAAACGCAGCAAAGCGCAAGACGCGATTAGATCCTCACAGTCAGAAAAAATTTGCGAAAAAACAAATGGCGCATTTGCTGCCGTATCACCAACCAGCAAAACGCTGCGTTGTCCGCTGAATACTTCGTCCGCCGCGCCGCTAGGAATGAACACAAAGCCAGAATAGCTTTCCTCGCCGTATGAAGTGTCAAAGGCGATGTCTGACTCCATGGCAACGCGCACCACATCAAGGTCAAACACCGTCAACAAATCCACCGATAATAATTCCAGCAATTGCTCCAGAGTCCGCGCCCGCATGAGCATCAACGCCGCCGCGTGAACCTGCGTTTGCGCCGCCATATTATCGCGGCAATAATCCACCAGAAGATTATAGCGTTCGCTCAAATTTTTAGAATTATTCTGCAAATTTTTGAGCAGATGATGCTGAAAATCAACAACGCCATCACCAAGATCGCGCCGTGGCACTTGTATATTATACAGCTCCTCGTCGGTCATCTGTTGTTCGCCGCCCATCATCCTATTTTCTGCCCAGTTTTTTGCCAATCAGCAAGAAACGCAGCAAGACCTTTATCGGTCAGCGGGTGCGCCACCAATTGCTTCAAAACTGACGGCGGAATGGTCGCCACATGTGCGCCGATGAGTGCGGAATCCACCACATGTTGCGGGCTGCGGATGCTCGCCACCAACACCTCGGTGTTAAAATTTTCATATTGATTATAAATCGTGCAAATATCAGCGATTAGCTGCATTCCCGACTGCCCAATATCATCCAGCCGCCCGATAAATGGCGACACGAATGTCGCGCCCGCTTTTGCTGCCAGTATCGCCTGCGCCGCCGAGAAACATAGTGTTACATTGACCATTGTTCCTTTGCTGGTAAAATATTTGCAAGCACGCAGGCCGTCCATCGTCAGCGGCACTTTAATCGCAATATTATCCGCGATTTTCGCTAGTTTTTCGCCCTCGCGCACCATGCCGTCATAGTCAGTGGAAATAACCTCGGCCGACACTGGCCCTGATACGATTTTGGTGATTTCAGTGATAACCTCAATGAAATCGCGCCCTGATTTCGCAATTAGCGATGGGTTAGTGGTCACGCCGTCTAGCAAGCCTGTCGCCGCTAGTTCACTGATTTCTTTTACATCAGCGGTATCAACAAAAAATTTCATTTTTCATTCCTCATATTTGATTATTGCAAACTGCGTCAGACGATAAACAGTGCTGAGTATTTTGGCAATGAGGAATTTGTTTATTGATGATTTTTATAAGTCCGCTTATGCAGCAAGCAACGAAGCAAAAACGCCCGCGCCATCAACGCCGCCAAGCAAAGCTTCCGCGCAGCGTTCAGGATGTGGCATCATGCCCAGCACATTGCGCCCCGCGTTGCAAATTCCCGCAATATCCATCGCCGAACCATTCGGATTATCTAAATAGCGGAAAATAATTTGGTCGTTGCCTTCAAGTTTTTTCAAAGTTTCCGCATCGGCAAAATAATTGCCGTCATGATGCGCCACGGGAACGCTGATAACCTGCCCTTTTTTATAGGCGGAAGTAAAGCGCGTATTGGTGCTTTCCACGCGCAGATTTACATCTTTACAGATAAATTTTAGGTTTTTATTGCGGAGCAAAACCCCGTCCAACAATCCAGCCTCGGTTAGCACCTGAAAACCATTGCACACACCAAGAACAAAGCCGCCGCGCTCGGCATGAGCAATTACTTCGCGCATAATTGGCGATTTCGCCGCCATTGCGCCGCTGCGAAGATAATCGCCATACGAAAATCCCCCCGGAATCATCACCAAATCCACCTTTGGCAAGCTGGTGTCGGCGTGCCAAACCATCGTTGGCTGCAAGCCCGTCGCGGCGAGGACAGTCTTCGCATCGCGGTCACAATTAGAACCTGGAAAAACAATAACGGCTGATTTCATAAAATAGTGGCTCGTGGTTAGTGGTTAGTGATTGGTGATTTTTATTGTCATACCGCCGAAGGGCGGTATCCACGCTATAAATTCAAGTGCTTGCCTAGCATTAAAGGCATGGATGCCAACCCGAAGGTTCACCCCAGCGCAGGCGTGGGGATGGCATGACAAAATTTAAGCAACCAATTCGTAAGTGTAGTTCTCAACAACAGTGTTGGCGAGGAGGGAGGAGCAGATTTTATCCAGCGTTTTTTTCGCCGCTTCCTCGTCCGCGCTTTTCAAATCAACCTCAATATATTTGCCTTGGCGCACTTCCTCAACATCGGAATATCCCATATTGTGAAGCGCACCAGCAATCGCCCGACCTTGAGGGTCAAGAACACCGTTTTTTAGTGTAATATGTATTTTTGCTTTCATTTTTGCCTTTCTAAAAGCTATTGTTTTATCACTGAACCCGTCGATGAAACTTTTTTTGGTAATTTAGCATTAGCGTTGCTTGCACCTAAAGCACTGCAAATATCTGCTTCAGTAATGCTAGCAGTATCATATTGAACTTGAGCAAACTTATTTATTGCAGATGAAGTCTTTTGGCTCGCCAAATTATTTACATCATTCGTAAAGTTAGTCAAATCTGGAGTTTGCTCAAAATGTGTTTTTCCACAATCTTGTAATACTTTAGCAAGTTTTTCATCTATAACAACTTTGGATAAATCTCCAAGATATTCAGTGCCACTTATCACACCATCATTTTTTGAATCTACTGTTCCTACTCCAAGGTTAGCCATAATATTTCTCCTGTTTTTTTATTGGTCAAAATTGCAAATTGCAGTTTTTATATACAATATAAAAAACAAAATAATTGTGAAGTTTTTGTGACATGTTGGTTAATGAATTATTTCTTCTTCTTAGTTGTTGATTTTTTTGCCACTGCTTTCTTCGCTGCTGATTTTCTCGCTGACGGAACTTTCGCATTCACCTCAATAACATAGCTGCTTTCGCCGCTTTCATTGGGCAGAACGCCAAGGCGGCGGGCAACTTCTTGATATGCGTCCTCAATCTCCCCCAAATCCTGACGGAAGCGGTCTTTATCCAGTTTTTTTCCCGTTTTAAGATCCCACAAGCGGCAATTGTCAGGGCTTAATTCATCCGCCAAGATAATCATCTCGCGGTCACCAGCAAGAAGCCTTCCGAATTCCAGCTTGAAATCCACCAAGCGAATGCCAACGCCAGCAAACAAACCAGAAAGAAAATCATTAATGCGGAAGGAGTACATGCGGATTTCGTCCATCTCCTGCGGCGTACACCAATTGAAGGCAAAAATATGTTCCTCAGTAACGAATGGGTCGCCAAGCTCGTCATTCTTAAAAGAATATTCAATCATCGGATGCCCAAGATGTTTGCCCTCAGCAACGGCGAAACGCTTGGAAAAACTGCCAGCCGCATAGTTGCGAACGATAACTTCCAGCGGCACAATCTGCACCGCCTTAATAAGCTGCTCGCGCATATTCAAAGTGCGGATAAAATGCGTAGGAATCCCCATGTCATGCAAGCGCAGCATCAGATATTCCGAAATGCGGTTATTCAAAACGCCCTTGCCATTAATCGTGCCTTTTTTGACATTATTAAAGGCGGTGGCATCATCCTTAAAATGTTGAATAAGCGTTCCCGGTTCTGGCCCTTCAAAAATCTTTTTAGCCTTGCCTTCATAAAGCGGTTTGCGTATTGACATTTGGAATATCTTTCGTTTGTTTTGCATCATGATTCTATCTTTATAGTAGTTTTAATTGCAGTGCAAGATTGAATAGTTTATATGTGGAATTATTATTAGTTTTACAATAGTAGCAACAGGAGAAAATATGAGTAGTCTTGAAGATCGTGCCAAGGGTTTTGAAAATAAATATGCACATGATGAGGAATTGTCGTTTAAGGCAATCGCCCGCCGCAACAAAATGCTTGGGCTATGGGCAGCCGAAAAACTAGGGAAAACTGGCGATAATGCAACAGCTTACGCCAAGGAAGTGGTGTTGGTGGATTTTGAAGTTGAAGGTGATAGTGATGTTATTGGAAAACTCCTACGGGATTTTCATGAAGCTGGCATTGATATTAGCGAGCAAGCCATTGTAAAAGAAATGGAAAGGCTGCTACCCATCGCCCGCAAAGAGATTTCAGGGGATACAATCTAGTTTCTGCCCATGAATTCTACTATAGCTTGCTGCAAATGGCGTTTTCCTGTGCTTCCGCTACTCATGTACTCAGTGTACACTCCGTTGTGGTTCTCGAAAAACCACCATTTTCGCTTGCGCCATAGCGAATTTCTGGGCAGAAACTAATAATCTGAGGTTGTTATGCTGCAAGTCATAAGGGAACATTCTGGTTGGCTTGTGGCGTTGGCTCGTCTGCCTAGGCGCGGCATTTACGCATTGCGCTATAGCTATGGTTATAGCCCAGAATACGCTGAATTTGAGCAAGACCAAGAGCTATCATACGCTCCACAGGATTATAAACACACTTCTTTTACCTTTGCGGTTATTTCTCTTTCAGCGCAGGTGGCAAGGGCTGACGGCGCGGTTTCCAAGGCGGAATATCTGGCATTTCGGGATTCTTTTCCGCTGAGTGGCGGCATTTGTGGAAAAATCCGCGAGCTGTTTATGCTTGGCTGCCAAAGCAAAACGCCGTTTAGCCAGCATGTTTTGCAAATCAAGCAGCTTTTCCCCCAGCAAAAAGACTTATATATTTCGCTGATTGAAAGATTATTTCGCATCGCCACAGCGGACGGAAATTTAGCAAAAGAACAGGAATATCTACTCGCCAAAATCGCGCATTTGCTTGGCTTAAGCCCGATTGAGTATAGCGCGGTTCATGATAAATATAGCCGCCCCCTGCCCGCCCACGAAGTTCTTGGGGTCAAACGCCGCAGCCCACGCGAGGCAATAAAACAAAGCTACCGCGCACTAATGCGCCGTTATCACCCCGACCGCTTTGCTGGCGAACAAACCTCCACCGAGGTAAAAATGATACTCACGCTAAAATCAGCGGAGATAAGCGAAGCCTATCGGACAATCACCAGAAAAGTTGCTTAGAGCCTGTTCATGATCTCGCTGTAGCGTAACAAAAAAGCGACGATTTTCAAAAATTTTCCCGCAGTGTACGCGCAAGTACATGAGGACAAAATTTTCGAAAAACAAAGCGTTTTGTAGCTACAGTAGAGAACATGAATAGGCTCTTAGAGTTTCTAACCAGCTGCTGCTTGCAATTCCTGACCATAAGCTAGTGCGGATCGCTCCGCCTCGAGCCTTTCGGCGTGAGAAAGCTCTAATTTATCGATAAAATCTGTGCCGTGCGCCTCTTCTACTAGCTGGCAATCAACCTTGGTCGCCTGCACCGCCGCCTCCAATTGCCACGAATTATACCACGCTAGCTCCAACCCAAGCTGCTTCAGCTGCGCCACAAGATTATCTGGCAGCTCCACCCCATTTATTTTCGTCGCATTGCCATATTCCATAACGGATACCTCACTAACTTCTAACTTATACGCTCATAATAGCATATTGTCAAAAAAACGGTGTGAAGCTTGAGTGAAGATAATTATGACGATTTTGTGACAGAATTCACATATTCCCGCTTTACGCGCTGACCGATACGCGTAAAAACCTCATAACCAATTGTATTTGCTTGATTAGCAACATCGTCAACCGTTTGCTCGGCATTGATGAATTCGGCGCGAGTTTCTGGCGATAATTGCGCCTCATGGATTTTTGAAACATCAACAGCCACCATATCCATGGAAACCCTGCCCAAAACTGGGGATTTATACCCAGCAATATAAACGAACCCTTGGTTACTAAGGTGACGAAAATAGCCGTCAGCATAACCCATCCCGACCACGGCGATGCGCGAACCCTTCTGCGCCGCATAAGTCGCGCTATAGCCAACAGTTTCTGCGCGATCTAGCTCACGGATTTGCAAGATTGGGGCGCAAAGTGTCGCCACTTGCTGCATCGGATTTTGCCCATCAGTTGGGTTTATGCCATATAGCGCACATCCCGGCCGCCCTAAATCAAAATGAAAGCCCTCTGATAAAAACAAACCAGATGAATTAGCAAAGCTAACTTTTGCACTTGGAAACAACGCTAGAGCCTTCCGTAACCTAGTTAATTGCTCAATATTTTTGGGATGCTCTGGATTATTAGCACAGGCAAGATGCGAGATGATAAGTATTGATTGCGATTTATGGAAGCTTGGCAAGCGAGAAAGATCGGTTTCACAAAGTCCAAGGCGGGTCATTCCTGTATCGATATGAATTACAATCTCGCCGCCTCTCCCGTATTTTTCCACCTGCTCCAAGCTATTTAAGACGGGTATAAGGCGGTGCTTGGTGAATTCCGCCTCCTCGCCCGAAAAAATCCCTTGAAACACATAGATTTTAGCTTGTGGCAAAACACCGCGAAGCTCGACAGCCTCCTCTAAAGTGGCGACAAAAAACTCGCGCCCGCCCTCGTCCCATATCGCTGCGCTTACCGCCGCAACGCCCAGCCCATAAGCATTTGCCTTTACCACCGCCGCGATATTTTGCTTGGCGTGTCGCGCCCGCAGCAAGCAAAAATTAGCGCGGATAGCCGAAAGATTAACGGTAAGTTTCGCAGGAAATATCATAAGAGAATTTTTATTAACCTCAATTTTGTCATACCAGCGAAGGCTGGTATCCATGCCAAGCAAATTGCGATTAGCTTGTTGAAAGGCATGGATTCCGCCCTTCGGCGGAATGACAGAGAAAAATAGCACAGTATGTATAAATCTCTAACTACCAAAAGCAGAACCTAAACTGCATCTGCGCCATGTTCACCTGTGCGGATGCGGATTACTTCTTCCACGGGCATGATGAAGATTTTCCCATCACCGATGCGTCCAGTGCGAGCGGCAGAAATAATGGCTTCCACGGCTTTATCAACCAGTGAATCATCCACCACCAGCTCAATTTTTACTTTAGGCAGGAAATCCACCACATATTCCGCGCCGCGATATAGCTCAGTATGCCCCTTTTGGCGACCAAAACCGCGAGCTTCAGTAACGGTGATGCCCTGCAAGCCAACTTCCTGCAAAGCTTCTTTTACTTCGTCTAATTTGAATGGCTTGATAATCGCTTCAATCTTTTTCATTATTTCCTCCGATTTTGTTTATAAATCTCTTCCCACAATACATTAATACCGCTATTTTTTTATTATGCCAGCAGAAACAAAACAAGCTAAACAACTAAAGACCATCGCGCTTATTGTGGCTGGTGGCGAAAGTTCGCGCATGGGCGCAGGCGTGCCAAAGCCTTATCTTTCTCTAGCTAGCGTAAGTATTTTGCGCCGCGTGGTGAAAATTTTTATGGCGCACCCAGCCATTGACGGCGTGCGCGTAGTTATTCGCCGCGAGCATCACCCGCATTATAAAAAAGCAATAGACGGGCTTACCATCATTCCCTGCGTGGTTGGCGGTAATTCGCGGCAAGAGTCGGTGCGCCTTGGCTTGGAAAGCCTTGCCCACCACCATCCAGAGCGAGTTTTGGTGCATGATGCGGCGCGACCAATGGTAAGCGCAGAGCTTATTTCGCGCATAACCGCGGCGTTGGGAAACCATAAGGCGGTGATACCTGTGGTTAAAATCGCTGATACCATAAAACGCAAGGATGGCGGCGGTGTGGTGGTGGAAACTGTGCCGCGGGAGGGCTTGGTTGCTGTGCAAACACCGCAGGGTTTTGATTACGAAACGCTGATGAAATCCCATATTGTCGCCAGCGGAGAGACGCTGACGGACGACGCGGCAGTTTGTGAATTCGCTGGCGTGCCGATATTTACGGTGGATGGTGAGGCGAAAAACTATAAAATTACGACAGCTGGGGACTTAAAGCGCATGGAAATGGAGCTATCTATCAATTTGGAAACGCGCATCGGCATGGGCTATGATGTTCACGCCCTCGCGCTGCATGACTTGGATACGCCAATATCACAGCAAATTATAAAGATTTGTGGCATAAAAATCCCCTTTACGCATTATTTGGTTGGGCATTCGGACGCTGATGTTGGCTTGCACGCGGTTGTGGACGCGCTTTTGGGCGCGATGGGTGCGGGCGATATTGGCATTCATTTTCCGCCCGATGATAATAAATGGAAAGGCGCGGATTCGGAACGCTTTTTGTTATATGCCTACGAAATGCTTAAAAATCGTGGCGGAGAGCTGGTTAATATGGACATTACCATTATCTGCGAACGCCCGAAAATCGCGGGTTATCGGGATAATATGATAAATCATATCGCCAATTTGCTGAAAATAGAGCCGCACCGCGTCAGCATCAAAGCCACAACCACGGAAAAGCTAGGTTTTACAGGGCGGGCAGAAGGAATCGCCGCGCAAGCTGTGGCGAGTATCCGCTTACCGAAATAGGCTCTGCTCACGGCGGTTTCATAAATTATTGATAATAAAAATAATGATTATAATACAATCAGTTAATGCAATGCGCTGTCATGCCAGCGAAGGCTGGCATCCATGCCTATCTGCAAGCGTTGTGGCTAATTGTTTGGCATGGATACCGCCCTGCGGCGGTATGACGACCTCTAAATGTAATACTTTATGAAACCACCGTGAGGCTTTGCCATCAATTGTCACAAAAACTTAACACAAGCTCGCGTTTTTTATGCTATAGTTAATTATTGATTAACTATTAGAGGATCGTATGAACGCTTTAGCTAAAGAAAAAGAACCCGAATTTTCAGAATCAGACCTTATAATGTCTAGACTTGATAAGTTTAGCGATAGATTGCCACAAAACGAAGCCGTGCAGAAGGCACTGTCCCTCCTCAAGGCATCTAATGATGATGATTACACGCTGGATACTGCTAAGGATGTGATTGATGATGCTAAGGGTGTTATTACTGATCTTCTGGACGATCGTAAGAAATTGGAAAAAAAGGCGTTTATCGATGGAGATAACGGCTATCTGAATAAAAACTCCATCAATGATTTGATTGATCATATCATCGAGGAGCAAAGAACAAATGCAAAACCAGACCATGTAGCAATTGGGATTATAGATCTGAATAACCTCAAGGTTTTCAACAATGCTAGCTATGGTGGTTGCGGCGATGTGGCGATTAAATATTTGCTGAAATTCGTTTCGGAAAGGCTGGGTGATAAAGGCTTCATTGCTCGTTTTGGTGGTGATGAGTTTGGTGTGGTTATGGAGGGAAAAACCCCAGAGCAAGCGCAGAAAATTTTACAGCCGATATTAGAAGAGCTTGCCGATGTGAGCATAAACGGCGATAAAAATGGAAATAACAAATGTGAAGCTACGAATAAAGCTAATCAAAAAGCTGACATTCAAGTATCCGCCTCTTGTGGGTTTTCAGAGCTTAGGATTTTTGACACAAATAAAAAACCGCGTAATGATAATCATGGCATCAGGGCGGAAGCCTTCAAACTCGCGCTAGAAGCGCAGAGCAAAAACAAAATGGCTTCAAAGATATATGCCTCTCATCTCCCAAATGGCTACCCTGCTTGCGGTAACCGCCATAATGCAGAACAAATAATAGGCAGGGTATTACAGCAAGATTTTTCTGGTTTAGGCAGGAATCAATTTCTAGCCATAAAAGAAAAGATTAGCGAAATAGCCCGCGAACATAACCGAAAGCCAACAATGCTTCCTAAACCGCAAATAAATAACCAATCATTTGTGGAGAGAATGGAAGAGCGCAAGCATAATCAGAGCTTGGCAGCAAGCCGATGATATATAGCCTTCATCCAAATAGTTAAAATTATCTGACTGCATTAACTATATTATTTAGTTTTTGTGAAGATTTTTCTTAATTATTTACAATGCTGTTGCTGCAAAAATCCTCATAAAAGCCATACTGGAAGCCAGTTACAACAATTTTTTACCAAAAATAAAATTAACCATTTAATAATCTTTTGCTAACCATTCATTAACCCACTTGGTTTATTATTGGTCTTAGGTGAGTAAAAAACAATTAAGTAAAACTTTAGATAAATTCAGCAAAATATTTAACAAAAGTAAATTCTGTGTTTAACAACTCTATGGAGGCTATATGTTTAATAATTCTGGCAAAGTAACTGCAAAATCACGCAATCAAAAGAGCAAAAATATTGCCCTGGCTATGGCATTCCCATTAGCGTTGTTAGCACCAACAATGTCTATGGCAGCGATCGCTGCGAAATGCGCTCCTGCTCCTGCTACGACACTTGTAGTTAATGTTAAAGACACTGGCGCAAAGGGGGATGGTATTGCAAACGATACCGTGGCTATTCAGGCGGCTATTGATCGTGTTGCACCAACAGGCGGAACAGTTCTTGTGCCAAATGGCGTATATATGGTTGATGGTATTCGCTATCTTCGCCTAAAAAGCAATATCACTTTCAAAATGGACAAGGGGACTTTGCTTAAAGTAATTCCAAATAGCTCAAATAGCTATAGCACTTTAAGACTACAGGATGTCAGCAATGTTAATATCATTGGCGGAACGCTACAAGGAGAACGCGATCAACATACTGGGACAACTGGTGAATGGGGTATGGGTGTAGATATTAGGAATTCCAAAAACATCGTTATAGAAGATGTAACTTCAAGAGACATGTGGGGGGATGGTTTTTATGTAACGGGCGCTGCCTCAGCGAACATTGTCGCTTGCAATGTAACCGCTGATAATAATCGCCGTCAAGGCATGTCTATAACCTCTGTAGATGGCGCTGTTATTAAAAACTCTGTATTTAAGAATACTAACGGGACTCTTCCTTCCGCTGGTATTGATATAGAACCAAATCCGAATGATCGTATTAACAATGTTCAGATTTTGAATTCTGTATTTAACAATAATGCTGGGGCTGGGATTTTATCAACATTCTATAATAGCACGGATCATGTTGGAGCAATAACAACGAATCTCGTCATTGCTAATAATAGTGTATATAATAACGGAACAGTTGGTAAATATTCTGCGGGGATACAATTATCTTCACAGATATCTCCAAAAGTAATGAATAATATAGTCGTGAATAGTACGCATGATGGTATTTCTCTTACTCATGGTACAACAGGCAGCCTACTCTCTGGCAATACTGTAATTGGCAGCGGTTATGGCAATAAAACTGATAAGAATATTGGTAACGGTATCCTGTTTTACCTAGCTCCGGGGAACACTGCGACCAAGAATATTGTAACTGGCAATATCAATCCTCTAACTGGTAAAATTATGAACATTGTGGATGCCGCTCGCAACAATACAGTTACACAAAACATCACTGATTAATTGTAAAGTGTAACGAGGCTCTAAACTAAAGTGCAACATTTGCTGGACAGCGATGTTGCACTTTTTTCTTCTGAGCTAAGCAGCTATTGATAGTAAAAAAGTGTTCTACATGTTTCTGCTATATTATTATTATATTCTCCAGAGGTGGAGCAGGAATTTGGGGTAATTACAGTAGAGTTACCCGGTGCAGCATCCAGCCCGATGAAGCTTCCCGTGCTTGGCTTGCCATCGTCAATTTTTGAGTCAACGATTCGCGCATCAATTGGGCTGAGCGCACCACCAACAGCATTATCTTGATTATCCCTTGTCAATAGAAATGTACTTTTGTTTCTTACAGGGCCTTCTTCCATAATATCATCATGAGATAGAATTATTATGGAACCATTGATACCGTTTAATATCATTTCAGTGCTTGTGTTATCTGGCATTAAATCGGCTAGCCGCAAGCTTCTAATGGCATTATACCCCTCACAATACCAACGACCACTTCCACCATCATCCAACATTCCATTATTATTACCATTACCAGCTCCGTTAGTCATGGAAGCAACACAGCTAGTGCCTGCCATATAATCACCAAAAAAACTCGTTGCATTGGGGCAATCACCAGCTTCGCAGTCATATTTTAATAGAAAAGTATTGAAGATGGATTGGTATTGCTCAAGTTGCCCCACAACAGCGCGAGCTTTAGCCGATTTCATTAAATCCATTCCGAACAATATGCCGCCAATAACCAAGCCGACCACGACAATAGCAATTGATAGCTCTATAAAAGTAAAAGCTTTGTTTTTACCATGCGAATTTGAATGCCGCCCATTATAACGCTGTAATTTGAAGCTTAACATTGATAATCCTCTCAAAGTTTTGTCAATTACCCAACTATCGAGACTGTATGCTAAATTATATTGCGTATAATGCAACTAATAATCACCCGCGATATTTCGCTAAAAATTCTTCGGCGAATTCTTTTAGTCGTTTTTCTTCAATAGCAGCGCGGATATTTTGCATAATCTGCTGGTAAAAAGCTATATTATGCCACGACAGCAACATCGCGCCGAGCATTTCTTCAGCCCTGAATAAATGGTGCAGATAAGCGCGGCTATAGTTGGTGCAAGCAGGGCAACCGCAGCCTTCCATCAGCGGTCGCGCATCATCGGCATATTTGGCATTGCGGATATTTTTCTCGCCCTCATCGGTGTACGCCCTTGCAAACCGCCCAGCGCGAGTGGGAATAACGCAGTCAAACATATCCACACCGCGTATCACCGCGCCGATTATATCGTCAGGCTTGCCAACCCCCATCAAATAGCGCGGTTTATCGGCGGGCAAATGCGGAGTGGTGAAATCCAGCACGCTGAACATTAATTCCTGCCCCTCACCAACCGCCAGCCCGCCAATAGCATAGCCATCAAAGCCAATCGCCTTCAGCGCGGTTGCCGATTGTTCGCGTAAGCTTGGGAAAACACTACCCTGCACAATGCCAAACAAACCATAACCATCGCGTACCACAAACGCATTTTTGGAACGCTCCGCCCAGCGCATGGAAAGCTGCATGGATTTTTCCGCATCCTGCTCGCTTACGGGAAATGGTGTGCATTCGTCAAACGCCATGGTTATATCGCTGCCGAGGAGATGCTGAATTTCCATCGAGCGTTCGGGCGTTAGGTTATATTCACTGCCGTCCAGATGCGATTTGAACACCACGCCTTGCTCGCTGATTTTGCGGAGTTTGGAAAGTGACATCACCTGAAACCCGCCTGAATCAGTAAGTATCGGCTTTTTCCAGTTCATGAATTTGTGCAGCCCGCCCATTTTCGCCACCAGCTCCGCGCTTGGGCGCAGCATCAGGTGATAGGTGTTGGCAAGTAAAATATCCGCGCCCGTTGCCGCCACCGACTCGGGCATCATGCCCTTAACAGTCGCCGCCGTGCCAACAGGCATGAAAGCAGGCGTGCGGATTTCGCCGTGGGCAGTTGCCACCACCCCCGTCCGCGCCGCGCCGTCAGTTTGTTTTATGGTAAAATTCACGCTCATAACAGGCGCATATAGGCTATTCCAGCGCATATTTGCAAGCGAAAACGATTGCATATTGGAATAGCTAACCTTTAGAAAGCTGTGCTTAGTGAAAAATTCAATCAAAAATTCACATCTATTAATGATTTTGTCATCAAATTGTAACAATTCTATGTTAGGCTTGCCATAGTTATTTTATTCTTTTGACATGGAGGTTCTATAATATGAATGATAAATCTATTAACCAACATACGCTTGTTAACCATAAATATACGCAAGAAGAATTGATGAACATGACCGTAGTCAATGCTATGAATGTTTTTGCTTTTAAAAACAACGCTTTTTGTTTTAGAAAAAATGAAGCTGACGAAAACAAAAGGTTTTTATGTACAATGGATGAAAAATATCCAGAGTATAAGGCGCAAGCAATAAATAATGCTTTATATAGTTTTGATGAAAAATCTGTTACTAAGGATATTTTTGGAGCAACTGAAACGCATGAGCCGATAAAAATTATGGATGCTTATATTAGTAAAAATGAGCCTTCTATTACAACGCAATTAGACAGATTCCTGAGGAATGGAGAAATCGATAGTAAATTTCACTCTGCATTATCTAAGTTAGTTGTTGCTATTGATAATAAAGACTACCCAGCAATTGCAGAAAGTTTGGGTCTCGAGTTAGTTGAAGAGAAACAGAGTTTGCAAAAGTCAGAAGCTGATGAACAAACTGGCGAAGGTAAAAGTAGCTGGAGAAAAAGCGTAAAACCTATATCTCAGAGATATAATTTAGATAATGTCCCAGAACGCTCATAACTTATCAACTATTCCTTAACCGTCGCCGCCGTGCCAACAGGCATGAAGGCAGGCGTGCGGATTTCGCCGTGGGCGGTTGCCACCACCCCCGTCCGCGCCGCGCCGTCAGTTTGTTTTATGGTAAAATTTACGCTCATAACAGGCGCATATAGGCTATTCCAGCGCATATTTGCAAGCGATAAAACGATTGTGTATATGGATACTGGTAGCAAAAAAGTTGAGATACTGGGCTAACTGTCATAAATATGTCATAATTCTGTGCTATAGTAGCTATAGTGAACAGCAAGTCCATTAACACTTTGTTAAGTAAATACTTGTAGGAATAGAAAATCAAAATAGGAGAAGTTTATGTCTGGCTCTGGTCGTTTGCAATCTGATCCGCTGTTTCAAGGGCTTACCCGCCCGACGATGATTCTTGGCGTAAGCTATTTATACTTCGTTATTAACGCAGCAATTTGCCTTGTGCTATTTATTAATTTACAGGATTTTAGAGTTCTGCTCGGCGTTGCACCAACTATCCATTTGTTCGGTTTTTTTGTTTGCAAAAAAGAACCTCGAGCATTGGAAATGTTCTTTGTAAAAATGAGCAAAGGCTATAAATGTATTAATCGTGGTTTTCACGGAAAAACAAATTCTTATGACCCTTATTGACGCATTATCTTTCTTGTCACCCCGTTTTTATAACGGGGTCTGGAGTTCCAAACAAAGCTTTCAGCTTGGTTTCCAGACCCCGCAACAAGTGCGGGGTGACAATTTTCTAAGGCATTTTTTATGAAACTTGGACTATTTCGCCGCCGTACAGAAAAAGCATCTTACGCCCAGCTTGAGGTGTCGGAGTCGGAGTTTATTCCCTATCAATATCATTGGGATAAGGAAACGATTGTCACCAAAAAGAAAGAATTTCTGCAAGTAATCCGCTTGGATGGCTTTTCGTTTGAGACGGCGGATGACGAAGATGTTGACATGAAAAAAATGGTGCGCAATTCGCTGCTAAAAAGTATGGCGGATGGCTCGTTTGCCGTGTGGTTTCACACTATCCGTTTGCGCCAAGGCGCATATCCCGCTGGTCGCCAACCAGCGGGCTTTGCCGCGCAGCTAGACAAAGAATGGCATAAAAAACACGATAACAAAGATTCTTATGTCAATGAGCTATATATAACCGTGGTGCGGATGGCGGATACTAAGGGTGTTGCCAAAATTGAGCATTATTTGAAAAAGGCCAGCGAAGCCGCCAGCAAAACCACGCAAATCAATGCTATGAAAAATATGCACAAGGAAGTTTCAGAAGCAACTTCTCGCCTTGTTTCCACGCTGAAAGACTATGGTGCGCGGGTGCTGACCACTTATGAAAATGAACATGGTGTTTTTTCTGAACCGATGGAGTTTTTAAGCAAAATCATCAATGGCGGGTTTAGCCACCCTATGCGGGCAGTTGCCACCGATTTGTCAAGCTATCTGCCGATTAATCGCCTGTATTTTGGCGATACGGCGATTGAAATTTCGGGCGGACGGCATAAACGCTTCGCGGGCATCATCAGCATCCGCGAATATTCGCCCGCCACCGCCGCTGGCTTGCTTGACGGCTTTTTGCAATTGCCCTTTGAGTTTGTAATGGCGCAGTCCTATAAATTCGCCAACCGCAGCAGCAAGATTATGGCGATGCAAATCCGCCAAAACCGCATGATAAACGCGCAGGACAAAGCGATTTCGCAAATCGCGGAAATCAGCGACGCGCTGGATATGGCGACTAGCGGACATGTGGCGTTTGGCGGGCATCAATTAAGCGTTATCTGTTTTGAAGAAAGCCTGCCCGCGCTGGAACGCGCTGTTTCCATGGCTCTTGCCGAGCTGGTAAATATCGGCATCAACCCTGCCCGCGAAAAATTCATGCTGGAGCAAGCATTTTGGGCATCGCTACCCGCCAATTTTGAATTTATCACCCGTGCTTCCGACATCAGCACCATGAATCTTGCGGGTTTTGCTAGCCTCCACAACTATCCAACAGGCAAAATTGACGGCAATCATTGGGGCAATGCGGTGACGGTGTTTGACACCAGCTCTGGCACGCCGTTTTTCTTTAATTTCCATGTGCGCGATGTTGGGCATACGACAATTATCGGGCCGACTGGCTCGGGTAAAACTGTTCTGCTCAATTTCCTCTGCGCCCAAGCGCAAAAATTCAATTGCCGCATTTTCTTTTTTGATAAAGATCGCGGCGCGGAAATTTTTATGCGGGCGATTGGCGGCAAATATAGCATCATTGAACCGGGGGATAATTGCGGGTTTAACCCTCTGCAACTGCCAGATACCGCCGAGAATAGAACATTTATCGGCGAGTGGCTGCGAACGCTAGTCACCACCAATGACGAGCCGTTTTCCGCCGATGATATGGATAGAATCAGCGACGCGGTGGTCGGGAATTATAAGCTCGCGAAAAAAGACCGCATCCTTCGCAATATCGCGCCGTTTTTTGGCATGGAAGGGCCGGGGACAATCGCAGGGCGGCTAAAAATGTGGCATTCGGGCGGGGCATATAGCGGCTTGTTTGACAATGAGCGCGACATGATTGACTTCGCCACAGGCAGCAGCTTTGGCTTTGAAATGGGCGAGGTTCTCCGCGAACGGGCTAGCCTTGCGCCTGTCCTGCTCTATCTTTTCCACCGCATAAACTTGGCACTTGACGGCACGCCAACGATTATCGTGCTTGATGAGGCGTGGGCGTTAATTGACAATAAAATTTTCGCCAGCCGCATTCGCGATTGGCTAAAAACCTTGCGGAAACTAAACGGCATGGTGGTTTTTGCGACGCAGAGCGTGGAAGATGCGGCAAATAGCGCGATTAGCGAAACGCTGATTCAGCAAACGGCAACGCAGATTTTCTTGCCCAATCCCAAGGCGACGGACGCTTACCGCACCTCGTTTATGGTGACAGATAGGGAGTTTAATCTGCTAAAAACCACCGATCCGGGAAGTCGTTTTTTCCTAGTAAAACAGGGCAAAGACGCGGTGGTGGCGCGAATTGATTTATCAGGCATGGACGAGGCGATTAATGTGCTTTCTGCCCGCGCCGAAACAGTGGCGATATTGGACGAAATCCGCGCAGAATATGGCGATGCGCCCGATGCGTGGATGCCGCCATTCCAAGAAAGACTACGAATTGAAAAAGAAAAAATAGCGGTGAAAGATGCGAAGAAATAGCACACAGGCAAGTGGTAAGTGGCAAGTGGCAAGTAAGAAAAAATTCTTGCTTATGACACTTGTCCTGCTGGTTTCTGTTTTTTGTTTCCTTACTTTTGCCTCTGCTTACGCTTATACTGTCCCGACCAAAGAAAATCCTCCTCCCAATGCTATCAGCAGCGGCAAGGTTTGCGAGGATTATAACGACGGCAAGGGGCTTACCATCCGCCTTATTCCCTGCATTCGCGACAGCGTGGTGTTTGCCACCTCGCAAATTCTTGTGCCATTCTCGGAATATCTTGCCAAAACCATCGTTGTTATTTGCACGCTTGCCATTGTGGTGTGGGGGATAATGGTGATGCAGGGGCAGCCAGCGCAAATCTCCACTGGCGGGTTAATTCTCGGGCTTAAAATTGGCGGCGTTGTGTTGTTCACGCATAATTTTGGCAATATGTATCCCGCCTTTCTCAATATTATTGAGCAACTGCTTAACATTGTTGCTTCGCCGCTCGTGGACATGGTAAGCGACCGAAATTGCCAAGCGGCGGCTATTGATTCAAAACTAAGTGATGCAAAAATTTTGGGCGTGTGGCGAGTTGTGGATTGCTATCTTGACATGCTGGTTGGCGGCGTTTTTTCGGATGTTAACTTTAAGAATGGCATCGTGGCTTTTTTGGTTGGTTTAATCTTCTCCAGCGCGGTTGGGCTGTTTATCGCCATTGTCGGCTTTTGCATGTTGTTTTTGCTGCTTATGACGATTGGTCGCGCCTTATATATTTTACTTAGCTCCTATATCGCGTTTTCGGTTATGGTTTTGGTTTCACCGCTGTTTATCCCCCTGATTGTTTTCAAAAGCACCAAATCATATTTTGATAAATGGGTAATTCTTACGCTCAACTTCATGGTGCAGCCAATCTTCCTTATGGGCTTTTTGGTGATGTTTCTTATTGCCTTTAACAACACAATTTTTGGCAGCCAACATTATCAACATTCACTATGTCACGCTATTGCTGGCGATAAATGTAATAGCGAGGATTTCAAGCTTGGCGTGTGGCTACAAAACAAAGGTGTTTATACTGAAAAAAGCGTGAACCCTCTAGCGGTTAAGGCTAATTATCAAGAGGTTGTGGAAGAATTAACAAAAACAGGAGATAAGCCAAAATCACTTGATACAGGTGTAGCAGATAAGCGCGGTGTGTACACTAGCGGCTTCACCGATGTGCTGGGCGCAATTGCAGGCACAACAGACCCGAGCGATCCAGCCGCGAAAAAAGCGAAAAAAGATTATTTCCGCATGGATATTCCTGTGGATGTTGTGGATTTGGATAAGCTAGTAGCAGCAGGCGCAACTGATGACGACAAAACAAAATATAAAATCAAAGTGTTTTTTGGCTTTCTGATGGCGTTGGTTATTATGTATATTTTCTTCTCCATGTTGGAATATATGCCGTTTATCGGTAGCGGCGCACTTGATGGCGGCGATCTGGGACGAATCACCCTTGGTTCTGGCAGACTCTCTGCACCAGGCAGTAGCCAACGAGTACAAAAGTTGGGGGCAAGATGATTATGAAACAAAACCACCTGCTTCTCATACTCTCCTTATTTACCGCCCTGCTCTTCTGGCAGCCGACGCTGGCATTTGCCGCTACTGATACCAGTTCTCCGCTATATAGCACAGAATGCGCGACACAGGCAGACTTGGATAAATTCATAGCCAACCCAGTTACTGACCAAAGCAAAAATTCTCCTGACAAAGGGAAATTCGTACAAAAACTTATTCCCTGTATAGAAGCCCCGATGCGCCTTGCGACGGTTTCTATGTTGCAAGCGATGTCTGATTATCTAAAACCCGTCGTTGTAATCCTTGCCACTTTGGCGATTGTGTTTTTTGGTATCCGCGTGATGAGTGGCGAGGCGGAAATGGGCGAAGCCTTTATTTTCCTGCTAAGACTGGGAATGGTCGCACTGTTCAGCTTTAACCTTGGCGGTTTTGCCCAAGCATTATTCGATATTTTTGACGAATTACTGCGAATGGTCTATCTCCCTGATAGCTCTGGCGTTGTTACCAATCCATGGATTGGTATTGACGGTTTTATCAGTAAAATCATTGGCTTTTCCAAGGAAGAAAATCATCAGGAATTAAAAAACGGCTTGCTTGGCTTGCTTGGCGGGTCGATGTATTCGAAAGTTTTTGGAATAATGCTCGCCATCATCGGCTCGATGACCCTTATGGCTCTGTTCGCCTTTATATTTGAGGCAACTTATTCCTATCTAAGCTCGGTGTTAAGCATCGCCTTCCTCATCATTGTTTCGCCGCTTATTATCCCACTTGCCTTTTTTCAATATGGCGATCGCTATGTGAAAACTTGGCTTAATATGCTTATCTACGCTATGGTTTCCCCGATTATGTTGTTTGCCTTTCTCTCAATTTTTATGAGCCTGTTTAATGACATAGTGGATCAGGTTTTTACGCTACTCGACCCTGATTATCTGGCGAAATATCTGCATCACAATCAACCATTACACCAAGCTCCGTCTATAAGTGCCGATTCAGGAGCAGCCGCCAGTGTCGCAAAAACTTCTGGTGGAACTCTAGCGAATATCCCCCCACCTTCTCGTAATTATAGTATTGATGGTCATGCTCAAAATACTGGCGTAGGTACGCACGATGTGGTGGATTTAGAGGGGATGAGCGGCAAAGATGGAGTTGCGAAAACAGATTTAGAAAATAAAAAGGGCTTGTTCTATGCCCTGTTCAATCTGTGGATTTTTACTTTTATGATGAAACAATTAGTTTCATTAGTCCCAAGGGTGGCGGCGAGTATTTCTGATGTCGAGGATTCTAATGGAACAATGACTGGTTTTATGAATTCTCCTTTTGCGGTGTTGACTGAAAAGGCTCTCCCTCAATATTTAAGAAAATAGCAATGAAGATAGGTTGGTGTTTATGAATTATAAAAATTTAATCTGTTACCTGCTCGCGCTCTCGTTTGTTTTTGCTGTGCCACATTATGCTTATGCAAAACAAACCGAACAATGCACCGTTAAAATGAATGGGAATAAAGTAGCTACCAACCCTGACGGAAGTTATGTAGACAGCGACGATTTCAGCACGGAAAATAAACAGCTTATCTCAAAAGTTGTTGGTCAAGTGGCGGATAGACTAAAAGATACTAGCAAATCACTATACGAGAAAATAACCAAAGATAGCGGCTTTACTGGTGCGGTGCGTGCCATGATCGCGCTGTATATCTCCATTTACGGAATGTTGTTTATGGTGGGCGTGGTGGAGCTTAAATTCCATGATTTTATTATGCGGATGATAAAAATCGGGATAATTGGAATTTTACTCAGCGGCAGTTCATGGGCATTCTTTCATGACACAGTCATCACCCTGTTTAACGATGGCAGCGACCAGCTCATCAATGAAATAACAAAAATCGGCGTTGGTGGGCTCGATGCAACACCTATAGAATCGACTGATACGGAAAGGCATAAAGGTGCGTTTGACTCGCTGGACAAAGCCATCAGCAAAGCCATTTCCAGCAAGATGTTTGTAACTCTTGCGGCGAGCATTCCTTGGAATGTTTATGGGCTGCTTTTCGCCAGTATGTTGCTACTCAGCCTTACACTGTTCCTCAAATCAATTTTGACAGCGATGTTCGTTTATATCATGTCGCTGGCGATGAAAACTCTGCTTTTTGGGCTTGCGCCAGTTTTTATTCCCATGATGTTGTTTGAGCGCACTAAGCATCTTTTTCAAGGTTGGCTAAACCAAGTGGTGAACGCCTCTTTGCAACCTATTATGTTGTTTATGTTCTTCACATTTTTTATTCATTTGATGACCACGGCTATGGATCAGGTTCTGCAAACACCAGTGTGCTGGACAAAAATGCCCGAAGGCTGGCGCGGTTCGGCTCTTGATGTTTATTTCTGGCGATTTGCGGATGTTGATGGCAATGGCATATTAAAACAACATACAGGTGATGTTAGCACTGACGCACCTTTCCCCATTCCCATCATGGCGATTTTAACCTTCCTGATACTCGCGGAAATTGCCAATCGCTTTAACGCAGTGGTCATCCAGATTGCCAGCCAATTAGCGCAAACCACCACCAGCCTTCAGGGCATGGAAAGCGTGTTCTCTGGCGTAGTTGAAGGCTTGCAAAACAAACTTGGCGGCGGCGGCGCACCAAGCGGCGTAGGCACTTTTGGTAAAAACACAGCTAAAGGCAGTGCAGCTAATAAATGATAGGTAATTTAACTATAGACTTCCTCAAAAACTCATTTTAACAAAAAAGCGCGAAGCAATGAAAGCCGAGCGAAATGAGGTTATTCTATATAACTGACATGAGCGAGGAAGGTTCATTGCAAGCAGATTTGAAGTTAAAATGGGTTTATGAGGAAGTCTTATGAAACGCAAAACCATAACTGATATTATTTCCCGAAAAAACGCCGAGCCGCTGGTGGTGCTGACCGCTTATAGTGCGCCGCAAGCACGAATTCTCGATAAATTCGTTGATATATTACTGGTTGGGGATTCGCTGGGGATGGTGCTTTATGGCATGGACAGCACTCTTTCGGTAACTATGGATATGATGATAGCGCATGGTGCGGCGGTGGTGCGCTCATCTTCGCAAGCTTTGGTGGTGGTTGATTTACCCTTCGGCAGCTATCAGGAATCGCCCGCGCAAGCCTTCAAAAATGCAGCGCGAATTATGGCAGAAACGGGATGCGCGGCAGTGAAGCTAGAAGGTGGCTCGGAAATGGCGGAAACTGTCCGCTTTCTTACCTCTCGCGGTGTTCCTGTAATGGGGCATATTGGGCTTACGCCGCAAAGCGTTCACGCCCTTGGTGGCTATCGTACCCAAGGCAAAGATGAGCTGGCGGCAACAGCTTTGCTAGAAGATGCGAAGGCACTGGAAACGGCTGGCGCATTTGCCATCGTTTTAGAAGGCGTGACGCAGGAAGTGGCAAAAACCATAACCAGCGCAATAAAAATTCCAACCATTGGCATTGGCGCGTCCGCCGCTTGTGATGGTCAGGTTTTAGTGACGGAGGATATGGTTGGGCTTGGCGGAGGCTATATCCCTAGATTTGTAAAACAATATGCAAATATCGCTGCTGATATTGAAAAAGCTGTCGAACAATATGCTAGTGAGGTTAAAAACCGCAGCTTCCCTAGTGATGAATATTGCTATCCTTATAACAAGTAATTCTGTTTAACCTGAATAATGGATAAGACTTGTCATACCAGAAGCCAGTTTTCCCCAAGAGCGTAGCGATTGGATAGGAAAACTGAGCTATCTGGTATCCAGACTTTCTTTCGTGCTGGATGCCACATAGCTGATTTTGTAACGATTTTTTTGCAAAAATCTAACAAAATCTAGCTTCTGGCATGACAAATCAATGGGTTAGGTATTCGTTATCCATTATTCAGGTTATTTAACTATTCACTAAACAGGCTAACTAATTGCTCAGTCATGGTTTCGCCGAGTTTATCAATTTCGGAAATGGTGACGGCGCGGCTGTAGTAGCGGGTGACATCATGCCCGATGCCGATGGCGACTAGCTCAATTGGCATGTGGTTTTCCACCCGCGCAATCACTTCGCGTAAGTGCGTATCCAGATAATTTCCCGTATTGCAGGAAAGCGTGCTGTCATCCACAGGTGCGCCGTCGGAAATCACCATCAGAATCCTGCGTTGTTCGGGGCGGGCGAGCAGTCTATCCGCCGCCCATAAAATCGCCTCGCCGTCGATATTTTCCTTCAGCAAACCATCCTTCAGCATCAAGCCAATATTCCGCCGCGCCTTGCGCCAACTGCTATCCGCTGGTTTATAAACGATATGGCGCAAGTCATTAAGCCGCCCTGGGCGAGCTGGCTTTCCCGCGCCCACCCAGTCTTTATAGCTCTGCCCGCCTTTCCATTCCTTGGTGGTGAAGCCCAAAATCTCCACCTTCACGCCGCAGCGTTCCAAAGTGCGGCTGATAATATCGGCGGAAAGCGCGGCAATGGTAATCGGGCGACCGCGCATAGAGCCAGAATTATCAATCAGCAATGTCACAACAGTATCGCGGAAATCGGTGTCTTTTTCGCGTTTATAAATTTCGCTATAGCTCGGCTGGGTGATAATCCGCGCCATTTTGCGGCTGTCTATCATGCCGTCTTCCTCGTCAAACAGCCATGAGCGTTCCTGCTTGGCAAGCAGCAAGCGTTGCAATTTACTCGCAAGGCGTGAGGTAACACTTTGCAGGCTGGTTAGTTTTTGGTCAAGCTGGCGGCGGAGATTTTCTAGCTCAACGACACTAGCCAGCGAATGCGCGGCAACCACCTCATCATGACGGGTGGTAAAGGCGTGGTAAGCTGGCGGCGCGATTTTTTCGTGAGCGTTAAAAGGATATGGCGAGTGGTTGTCAATGCTCGCCTCCTCGCCCTTTTGAAGCATGGCTTCCTCAACGGGCGGCGTTCCCGCCTGCACCAGAGTGCTGGTGGTTTCGGCGTTTTCATCACTGCCCACCGCCATCGCTTCTTCGCTTTCTGGCTGCTGGAACTCCTCATCACCGCCCTTATCGCTCGGATTTTCGCTGTCGTCTTTTGATTTTTTTTCTGGCTCGCCTTGCTTCCCAGAGCGCATCAATTCTTCAATTAAATGATAGGAAAGCTTGGCGAAATCCTCCTGAACCGCAATGCTGCCCGCCATTTTTTCCAGTATTGGCTGAATATTTTTCAGCTCATTTGTGGTGGGAACATCAATATTTTGAATGGCTTTTCTCGCCGCCAACTCAATTGGATTATTGCTATTACTGGCGGCAAAGCGTTTGGCGAGATTGCTTTGAACACCGCGCATATCCAACCCGCCGATGGCTTCCACGCGGATTTCCTCTAATTTATCAAAAATTTCCGCCGCTTTCTCCCCCGCTGGTCGGTGCTGGGCGTGGGTTTTCGCGCTATGGTGACGAATGAAAAGCGCGGCAAAATCCGCCTCCCCGCGCACAGTGGAAAGCATGGCGGGCGATGGCATATCCAGCAAAGCGGGCAACATAATATCAACGCCGCCAGAAACCACGCGATTATTTCGCCCGCTAAACTCCACCTGCAAATCTTTTTTGCCCGAAATCGCCCGCGCCGCGCCCGAAATAGCGGTTTTTAAGTTGGTGAGTTTTGTTTCTTGTGTATTCATAATTGGTTACCAATATAATCTTGCTCCACACCAAGAGCTAGCAGAATTCCTTTAGCTTTATCAATTGTTTCTTGCAATTCTTTTTCTGGTGTGGAATCGGCAACTATGCCGCCGCCGACTTGAAACTCAAATTTATTACCTTGTAATATCAGCGTGCGAATGACCACCGATAAATCGCAACTGCCATCGCCACCAAACCAGCCTACCGCTCCGCTATACACGCCGCGTTCCTCGTTTTCCAGCTCGGCGCATAAATTCATAGCGCGGATTTTTGGTGCGCCCGTCATCGAGCCAGCGGGAAATGCGCCGCACACCACATCAAGCGTGGATTTATCGCTGCGCCGCTTGCCGCTTATGGTGCTGGATAGATGGTGGATGGTGGCGTGGGTGGTGACTTCAAAGAGCTTTTCCACCTTTATACTTCCTTCCGCACAGCTTTTGGCGAGGTCGTTACGCATCAAAT
>SXRF01000084.1 GCA_005792635.1 Rickettsiales bacterium | reverse complement strand
TCCGGTGAAGGCGTACAGCAAGCCTTGTTGAAATTGATTGAAGGAACGATTGCAATGGTGCCCCCGCAAGGCGGAAGAAAACATCCGAATCAGGAATTCATTCAAGTCGATACAACTAACATTCTGTTTATTTGCGGCGGCGCATTCGATGGCCTTGATAAAGTGATCAGAGCACGTACAGAAAAAGGCGGCATTGGTTTTGGCGCGGATGTTCGCAGCAAAGACAATGAACGCATCGGCGAATTATTCAGCAAAGTTGAGCCTGAAGATTTGCTGAAATTCGGGCTAATTCCTGAATTCGTTGGTCGCTTGCCTGTTATTGCAACTCTGACTGATTTGGACGAAGCCGCGCTTATTTCTATCCTCACCGAGCCGAAAAACGCGCTGGTAAAACAATATCAAAAACTGTTTGAAATGGAAGGCGTGAAGCTTCGTTTTTCGGATGATGCGCTGAAAGCAATTGCTGATAAAGCCATCAAACGCAAAACTGGTGCGCGCGGTCTTCGCGCAATATTGGAAGGTCATTTGTTGGATTTGATGTATGACATTCCAAGCGAAGAAGGTGTTGAGGAAGTAATTATCAATGCTGATGTGATTGAAAATAACGCCGCGCCTGTCATCGTAAAAACTGACGCAAAAGCAGCAAGCAAAAAAGCTAACTAAACTATATAAGCACCGCTATTATTCTATACAGTTCCGTACACGGAATAAGTATAAAATAATGCGGTGTTTTTTATTGCCGCAATATAAAAAATGTAAAAATGAGGCTGGCGGCGGCGTATAAAGCATTTTTTTTGCAAAAACCGCAAGATTGCTATTTACATTTGTTTTTTTCCATGCTTGATTTCGTATGTCGCTTGTATTTAGTGGGTTTGCTGAATGGTTCATCAAATCTTTGCAAGCAATAATTTAAGCAACTAGGGAGTAGAGTTATGAACAAGAACGAACTGATCGCTGAAGTAGCTGATAAATCTGATCTAACCAAAGCAAAAGCATCTGAAGCAATTGATGCATTTATCGCTGTTGTAACCAAAGCACTTTCTAAAGGTGATGAAATCCGCCTTGTTGGTTTTGGAACTTTTGCTGTTGTACACCGCAAAGCTACCGAAGGTCGCAACCCACGCACTGGTGCTACCATCAAAATCGCTGCTTCTAACAAGCCAAAATTCAAAGCTGGCAAAGCTCTTAGCGAAGCTGTTAATAAATCTTCTAAGAAAAAAGCTGCTTAATTTTTAAGCCGCTTTTTTTTATGAAAAGCCAAACACCCGCGGGAAACTGCGGGTGTTTTTTTATTGATAAATTCCGCTATACCCAAACAGCTGCAATAATATTTCCAGTGCGGCGGCGCGGTCGCTTTTCTGCGAGGTTTCATCGCTTAGGAATGCGGTTGCATCTGCCCTCGCCGCCTCTAATAATTCTTGATGCTCGGCAAGGTCGGTGAAGATAAATCTCGGCAAGCCGCTTTGGCGAGTGCCGAGCAGTTCGCCACCACCGCGAATAGCCAGATCGGCTTCGGCGATGCGAAATCCATCCTCGGTTTCGCGCAAAATTGACAGGCGAGACTTGCCATTTTCGCTGATATTATCCGAATAGAGCAGCACACACGCGCTCGCCTTATCGCCGCGCCCAACCCGACCGCGCAGTTGATGTAGCTGTGCCAGCCCAAAGCGTTCGGCTTTTTCAATCACAATAATCGTGGCGTCGCGCACATCAACGCCAACTTCCACCACTGTGGTCGCCACTAGTAACCGCGTTTTACCATGTGCGAAATCGTGCATTGCCGCGTCGCGTGCGTCAGCTTTCATCCGCCCATGCACCATGCCGACAATCTCGCCAAATCGCGCTTGAAACTCCGTGTGGCGCGTGGTTGCCGCCGCGACATCGTCGTCAGCCAGCTCATCACCGCCATCAGCACCACCCTCAACCAGCGGGCAAATCCAATAGGCTTTTTCGCCCCTGTCCAGTGCGGCTTGCAGGCGATAAATAATCTCGTCATAGCGCGACAACGGAATAATTCGCGTAGTAATTGGCTGGCGTTGCGCTGGTTTTTCACGCAGCAACGAGCAATCCATATCGCCGTAAATGGTCATAGTCAGCGAGCGCGGAATCGGTGTCGCCGTCATGTGCAGAATATGCGGCGCGTTGCCCTTCGCCGACAATGCCATGCGCTGATTAACACCAAAACGATGCTGCTCGTCTATTACAATCATGGCGAGGTTTTTGAACTCCACCTGTTCTTGAAAAAGCGCGTGCGTTCCCACCACAATCTGCGCCGCGCCGCTGGCAATATCCGCCATAACCTGCTTGCGAGCCGCGCCTTTTATGCTACCAGTGAGTAAAGCAACCAACAATTCCCTCCCCCCCTGCGGGGGAGGGTTAGGGAGGGGGGTGAATTCTTTGTGAAGTTCATCAATAAGAATTTGATAACAGCCATCCAAATTTTGTAAAATCTCATTATTCCAAAATCTGATTACCCTAAAATTTTGTTCTTCTAAATAAAGAGTGCGCTGGGCGTCAACTTCATTTTCATTATGTTGCCCACCATCAATTTCTATAATCAATCTTTTTTCAAGACAGACAAAATCAGCAATATATTTTCCATCTATGGCAAATTGTCTTCTGAATTTGAAGCCAGTGCTATTATTTCGTAAAATTGACCAAAATTTTTGTTCGGCTTCTGTTGGATTTTTTCGTAAAGCACGAGCGAATTCTTTTATATAAACAGGATAGTTCCGATGGCTTGGCATACCCCCCCCCCCCCCCCGCCCCCGCAGAGGGGGAGGGAGTAGCGCAGAAAGCAACCCCGAAATCACCTCAAAATGTTGCTGGGCGATTAGCTCGGTGGGAACCATCAGGGCGCATTGAAACCCCTGCTCCACCGCCTTTAGCATCGCCAGCAACGCGACAATAGTTTTGCCGCTTCCGACATCACCTTGCAGCAACCTGCCCATGCGGCTTCCTGATGCCATATCAGCGGCAATCTCCGCCAGAACCTCCCGCTGCCCAGCCGTCAGAGTATATGGCAAAGCGTGGATAAGCTGCTCGCTGAATTCCCCCGTCCCTGTTATGATATTCGCCGCTTGCTTCTGGCGGTTTTGCCGTAGCCTCGCAAGGTGCAGCTGCCCCGCCAACATCTCATCATAAGCAAGGCGCAGGCGCGGAGCAGCGGTGGGCAGAATATCTTCTGGCGTGGCTGGGTTATGCGCAGCGAGTATCGTTTGCCGCCAGCTTTGCCAAGAATGCGCGGCAAGCGTTTCAGGCAAAATCCACTCGGGCAGTTCAGGCATTTTTTCCAGCGCGTCCGCCACAATTTTGGCAAGCCTGCGACTGGTCAAACCAATAGTCAGCGGATACACCGCCTCCACGCGCTTTACCTCGTCAATTTTATCAATAGTGGTGATGATGTCTGGATGCGTCATCTGCAAGCGGTAATCAAATTTTTCCGTTCGCCCGCTAATCACCCGCTGCCCGCCAACTGGCAGAATTTGTTTCAGATAATCCTCCCGCGCATTAAAAAACACCAGCGCGATGTCGCCCGTTTCATTGCTGCAAATTATCTTATAGGGCTTTTTGCCAAATTTTCGCCCTGCGACTGGCGGTGGCTGATGCGAAACCACACTCACAATAAATGTCGCCACAACGCCATCAGGCGCGGAAACCAGCGGGCAGCTAAACCGCCTATCCACCACGCTGCTGGGCAAATGAAACAGCAAATCGCGGATGATGGGAACGCCAGCTCCAGAAATAGAGGTCGCCGCGGGCAGCAAACGCGACAATGCCTGCGCCGTGCCGCCCCCCACGCCACGCACCCGCGTCACACCAGTAAATAATAGATTGAGAAGCTCGCTACGCATATTATATAAATATAGCTGTATTAAGTTTAGTGGTGCTCGCGGCCAGACTTGAACTGGCACAGTGTTACCACCGAG
>SXRF01000083.1 GCA_005792635.1 Rickettsiales bacterium | reverse complement strand
TTGTCTTAAGTCTGTGCTTAACATAGGTTCTCAAGCGTATTTCCTATGATGCAGCGCACTATCATTGATATAATGTTGCATTTTTTCCTTTCTGAATGGTTTGGCGATAAAACCTGCTGCGCCTGCTTTTAGTGCGGCGTTGATATTATCCAGATAGCTATTAGCACTGAACATTACCACATAAGCATCTGGGTCGCTTGTCATAATTTGACGCAGTACATTAAACCCGCTGGTATCAGGCAAGCCAATATCAAGAAACACAATATCTGGCGCATGGAGCAGGTAATTAGCAATTGCTTCCTGTGCGTTTTCGGCGGTGATAAGCGCGTAGTTTTCCTTAAAGCCATTGCTTACAATGCGGCGCGTTAGCGGGTCGTCCTCGACGATCATCACATGCAGCGGCATACGCGATTTCCGCAGTTTTTTTGCCTCATCAAAAACTTCCTGCAAGGCGGAAATTTCGCCAAAATTATAGGCTTCTTTTTCAGGGGTGAATACAGGGACGAAAGCCTCCGTGTTTTTGCTAAGCAGTAAATCACGAACCGCGTGCCAATCACGAAATAAATCGTAAATCACTACTTGGTCTTTGCTTCCCTCGGCGGCATTGGTTTTCATAACTTCATCGGCTAGCTCGTAAAGCTGCTGCGCGCTCATGTTTTTGCTGATGAATAAAACATCATTATCCGAGCAATGAACAATGTCGCAGTCGGCATCTTTATATAATTCCTTCACCATAATCAGAATATTATCATACCATGCAAAGTCTGAACCCTCCTTGTTTTGAATATGCAAACACCGCCAATTTTCAAGACTGGCTGGGTCTTTGCTGATAGACGAGGAAAGAGAGTGGATATAGATTTCTGAATTTTCATTATAAATACGCATTGTAATTTCTCCTATGGTTGTTGATTTTGGTTGGTTTAGGCATTTACGGCTTGTGATTGTTTTATGGTCGGGCAGCGGTCAATATATTGAAACAGCTTGTCGCGGTTAAATGGCTTACCGATGAAGCCCTTCGCGCCCTTGTTAATGGCGTTCAATATATTGTCTTTATCCGCGTTGCCGCTGAGCATAATCACATAGGCTTTGGGGTCTATGGCGATGATTTTTTCCAGCAATTCATGCCCAGTTACATCGGGCAGATTTATATCTAAAAACAAAATATCAGGGGCAATTTTGGCGTAGGTGGCGAGTGCCAAATCCGCAGTTTCCAGCGCGGTTAGCTGATATTGGCTTTTCACCACATTTTCCACCAAGCGGCGCGAAAAAGCATCGTCCTCTATAATCATAATCTGCGCGTTTTCGCGTTCGGCGCGAATTTTTGCAAAATCGCCAAGCTGTCCGAGGGTTTTTCCGCTTAAAATTTCTTGGCGTTTGCGTTCGGCGCGATGTTTTTCCTGTTCTTGTTTTATGGCTTCTTCGGCTTTGCGGCGTTTTAATTCCTTTTGCTCAAGCACGAGTAATAACTTATTGATATGAACGCTTACCTCATAAAGCTGGGCAAAGTTTTCGCCTGCGGGAATTTTGGCAAAGCTCGCCATTTCCAAGATAAAAAGATTGCCTTCCTTGGTGGGGATATTGGGCGCGAGGAGGAAAATATCGCCGTCCTCGCATAAATAAATCTGCAAATTTGTGGAAAATATATGTTTCTGCGCGGCTTCAAGAATTTTTTCTTTGATGCCAGCAATGCTTGGCTTGTTCGCCAGCGGGAAATAAATAATCCGCGAAGCGTCTGGCTCGGCTCGCAAAGCCTCTAATCTCTGCGTTAATTTTATATCGGCTAGTTGGTCTATTACAATCATTGGGTTAAAATCCTGCCTTTCTATGTTATGCAACTAACTTATTAATTGCATAGACCGTGCCAAATATTTTATTGATTATTATCAATATGTTGGCATAGGTGACAAAGGCGGATTTCTCAAAACAGCGTTTGATTTTGAGAAAAATATATGTTATATTCTCAATATAGAACGCTAAATAAAAAGATTTTGCAGCTCACGGGGCAGGTTTTTTAATGATATAATTGCTTTATATCTGGAAAAACAGGGAGTTAACAAAAACAAATGGATAAAATGGGCGGGAATTAAATGTGTTTTTTTGATTGCACTTGATAATCGTTATCAACAATGGGGGCGTAGGTGGAGAAAATACTCATAGCGGAGGATGATCCAGTTCAGGGGCGGATAATAAGTACCCTGCTCACCAAAAAACTGGGTTATGACGCGGTGGTGACCAGCAACGGCATGGAGGCGGCGCGGCGCGTAAAAGACAGCAATATCGGCGAAATATCCGCGGTTTTGCTGGATGTGCAGATGCCGATTATGGACGGGTTTGAGTGCCTAAAAACCATCCGCCAGTATCGCCCAGACCTGCCAATCCTCATGATTACGGGCAGTGACGACATAAGCCTTGCCGTGCGGGCGATTAAAGAAGGTGCGAATGATTTTATTGTAAAACCCATCGAGCCAGCCCAGCTTGATGTTGCGCTAAAAAACGCCATAAAAATCGCCAACCTTTCAAAAGAATTGGCGAAATTAAAGCGCGACAAGGTTGGCTCGCTGATTTTTAGCGATTTGGTTGGCTATAATTCAGGCTTATCCGCAGCCGTTGCTTACGGGCAGAAAGCGGCGGCTAGCGATGTTCCCGTGTTGATTTTGGGCGAAACGGGCGTTGGTAAAGAGCTATTCGCCCGCGCTATTCACGGCGAAAGCAAACGCGCCGACGCACCGTTTATCGCCATCAACTGCGGCGCAATCCCCGAAAATTTGGTTGAGAGCATTCTATTCGGGCATGAAAAAGGCGCGTTCACTGGCGCGATAAACCGCACTATCGGTAAATTCCGCGAGGCAGACGGCGGCACGATATTCCTTGACGAAATCGGCGAATTACCACTGGAAGCGCAAGTAAAGCTGCTGCGCGTTTTGCAACAAAAAGAAGTTGAGCCAGTTGGCGCGGAAAAGCCTGTAAAGGTCAATGTCCGCATAATTTCCGCTACCAATCGCTATTTAAGCGACGAGGTGACAAATGGCAAATTCCGCGAGGATTTATATTTCCGCCTGAATGTCCTGCCGATCATTGTGCCAGCCTTGCGAGATAGGAAAGAGGATATAATTCCGCTAGCGGAGCATTTTATTGCGCGGCTATCGGCGATGGACAACCTTTCCGCAAAAACACTAAGCAAAGATGCGAAAGAATATCTGGTAAATAGCGCGTGGACGGGCAATGTCCGCGAGTTGGAAAATCTGCTGCACCGCGCACTGATTCTATCGGACAGCGAATATATTGACAGCGCGACACTGGCGAATATCCAGCTATCAAGCTCAAACACTGAAAAAATTGAGGAACGCCGCGCTACGCCGCCGCTGCACATTAATTTGCGGCTTCCCGATGGCAGCTTCAAGAATATAGTGGATATTGAAGTAGAGGCGATGAGCGCGGTGCTGGCGCATTTTGAAGGCAATATCACCAAAGCCGCCGATGTCCTAAACATCGCCAAATCCACCTTTTACCGCAAGATGAAGGAGAAAAAGTAAATTCCTGTTTTTTTGAGAAAATGGTGCCCAGAGACGGATTTGAACCGCCGACACAGGGATTTTCAGTCCCTTGCTCTACCGACTGAGCTATCTGGGCGAATATATTTCAAAGCTTATATACTCTAAAAGAGTTATGGCTTATATAAGAAGTGATGCGGCTTGTCTATACACTTTAACAGGAAATTTTATGCGAATTGTGTTTTTTTGGTTTTTTGCACTTTTTTACTGCCTATTTGCACCTGTATATGCCGCAGAAAACATCGCTTTTCCCGCTGATGCTGGTTTTATCAATGTGCGCGATTTTGGCGCGAAGGGCGACGGAACAAGCGACGACACCGCCGCCATCAACGCCGCACTTGCCGCCAGCGGCGAGGACACCAAAACATTGTTCTGGCAGGATAAAATCGTTTATTTCCCGAATGGAACTTACATTGTTTCCGCGCCAATCAGCAAACGCTACGCCGAAGGTCGGTATGCCAGCGGCGCGATTATGGTTGGTGAAAGCCGCGAAAAAACTATTATAAAACTGAAAGATAACGCGGACGGCTATGCGTATGCAGCCGCGCCGAGAGCGGTTATTTTCACCACCGCTAAATTGCTGGACGGCAGCCCAACTAGCGGCGGCAAAGACTACACCAACAAAGGCGAAGGCAACGACGCTTACGCTAATTTTGTGGAAAATATGACAATTGATGTTGGAATAGGCAATGCTGGCGCGGTGGGCATTGATTATCTCGCAAATAATCTCGGCGCAATCCGCGCTGTTACGGTTAAAGCTGGCGCGGGAAGTGGCGCAATCGGCATCAATATGAAGCGCAAATGGATTGGCCCTGCGCTGCTTTCCGATGTTGAAGTGGTTGGCTTTGACACAGGGATTGCTGTTGATAACAGCGAATATGGTGTGACGCTTGATAATGTTAGACTGAAAAACCAGAAAAAATTTGGGCTTTCCAATAATCAAAATATTATTTCCGCGCATGGGCTGGTGATTGACGGCGCACCACAAAAAATAGTGAATAAATCGCCAGACGGCATGATTATTCAGGCGGACGACCGCCAGAAATGGAAATTGCCTATTAAATCCGCGCCACTTGCGCCAAATGATGCACCGAAAAAATGGGCAGCGGTGCGGGTGAAAAATATGGAAAATCCTGATGCTGACGCGGCAAGTGCCATCCGCGAGGCATTTAATAGCGGCGCAAGTACGATTTATTTCCCGCATGGAATTTATTATGTCGGCGAGAATATTATCGTGCCGCCAAGCGTGCGCCGCATTGTTGGTATGACCTCTACCATCCGCCCATTAAAACCGCGACCTGCAACGCTGCGCCGTGATTTTGGGCTGCTGCGGGCGACAGGCGGCGGCGAACCGCTAACCATTGAGCATCTGGCATTTGACAACAGTTATCTTGGCGACCAGTTTGGTTTTGAACTTTCGGGCAAGCGGACGGCGGTTCTGCGCGATGTTGTGGGTGCTGGCGCAGGAATCAAACGCAGCGCAACTGGCGGCGAGCTGTTCCTAGAAAATATTAGCGTCGCTGGCGGGCTTACGGATATTTCTGGCGATTCTGGCGTGTGGGCGCGACAGCTAGACACCGAGGGCGGTGGCGGCAGTACGCGCATTGTAAATAACGGTGCGCCATTTTGGGTGCTTGGCATCAAAACCGAAGGAAACTGCACGGTTCTCAACAATAAAAATGGCGCGAATAGCGAAATAATTGGCGGGCTGATTTATATGGTGCGCCCTGCGGATAATAAACGCCCTGCTTTTATTAATGAAAATGCGAAACTGAAAGCAAGCTACGCTGAAGAAGCTTTTGATAAAAAAGCAGCCTATGAAACCCATTTATTAGAGATAAAAGGCGACAATGAACGCGAGGTCAGCGCGGACATGCTGCCAGCTCGCGCAGCGGGGAGAAAAGTTGAAGAGCTAGTATCAGAGTAAGATTACTTGGCTAGTGCGTCCGCAGCGATTGATTTGCTAGCAAGCTGGGTGATTAGATAATCCATACCTTTATTGCTGACAACTGAGGAAAACTCGGAGCGTTGCGTGGTTATCATGCTCACACCCTCTACGACTATGTCAAAGATAGCATAGCCCCTGCCACCGCTTTTGCGAACTCGGTAATCAACAAAAACTGGCTTGCTGGAAGCCTCGCCAGATTCAATTTGCATTGAAACGGTGAACTCGCCTTCGCCATCATCCTGTGCGCCAGTTATTTTGAAGCTGCCGCCAGTATAATCGGTGAAACGAACAGCATAATGCTCAACCAAAAAGGCATCATATTCTTTTAGATAATGCTTTTTCTGGTCTTCGCTAGCCGTGCGCCAGAAGCGACCAAGAACGAACTTACCAATCCATGGAATATCAACATTTTCGCGGAATAATTTTTCAATTTTTACGCGCTTTTTGTCCTTGCTTAAATCCTTGCTGGCAAGAGTTGCTACCGCGCTATTACCAACGCTTTCAACGAATTTGCTAGCGTCATCAACTGGCGCAGAAATGGCAGGAGCAGCAAGTAAAAATACAGATGCGACAACAGCACAAACAGAAGTAAAAAATATTTTAGTCATAGATAAATTTCTCATTATTTTGCACTTCCGCTAAAGGCTGCATCTTGCGATTTTTTGCGTTGTTTTTTCGCTTTTGCCACTTCCGCATCACGATGTTGCAGATAAAGACTGCGAAGCGTTGCATAAGGGTCAAGCGATGTCGAATATACGCTGTCAAGAAGTTTGAGTTTATGATAGCGAGTATCAAGAGTTTTAACACCAACTACGCTATAGAAAATCGGGTTGCTGGTATAGCTGATTGGGTCAAGGAACACATCGCCCAACCGCCCAAAACTATCACGAGTGGTTGAAGGCCCAATAATTGGAATAACGAAATAAGGCCCAGAATCCGCACCATAGATTGATAAAGTATCGCCAAAACCAGTTTCGCGATCAGCAAGCCCGAGCGCGGTCGCCACATCAAACAAACCAGCCAGACCAAAGGTTGAGTTAAGCATAAAACGCCACAGCGAAGCAAAGCTATTTGTTGGGTCAGCTTGCAACACAGAGTTGGCGAATGTCACAGGTTCTTTGATGTTGCTCACAAAATTAGACACCATAACCTTGCCCTGTTCTGGCATAACTTCGCCGTAACCAGAGGCAATCGGACGCAGAATAATTCCGTCAACAACGCGGTTAAACTCAAAAATACTGCGATTGAGGGACTCATACGGGTCGCGCTCTGTCGGCTCGGCAACTGTCGTACAGCCAAATAAAGCCACAGCACCAAGCAACGGCGCAAAGTAAGACGCTAGATTTTTTACCCGATTTTTCATCACAGAATTCCCATCGTAATTGTTTGGTGTTATACCGCTTTATATTATTTAACTTCACCAGCTTAACATTAAATATGTTAAGCAAATATGAACAATAAATTAAGCAATAGTGAACATTGGATATATTTTTTACCGCTCATGTTTAATATGCTTGACTTACTCTATCAATGAAGTTTTCCTATAGAATATAAATAAATACAATCTGTTGCAGACTTGTCACATAAGTTTATCACAGAAATAAAGCTGGGGAATATAATGACACTACTCGAAAAATCGTTCACCAAAACACCGCCCTCCGTATCTTTTGAATTTTTTCCACCAAAAACAGACGAGATGGAAAAAAAATTATGGGATGCAATTTTGCAGCTAGAAAAACTGCGCCCCAGCTTTGTATCAGTGACTTACGGAGCAGGCGGCGGAACGCGGGAACGCACACACCACACGGTAAAACGCATGGTGCAGGAAACAGGGCTAAAACCCGCAGCGCACCTGACATGTGTTGCAGCGAGCAAGCAGGAAGTTAACGCTGTCGCTCGCGGATATTGGGAGGCGGGAGTGCGCCATATCGTTGCTCTGCGCGGCGATCCACCGCAAGGTGATGGTTCTTATATTCCGCATCCTGATGGCTACCAATATTCTTGCGAACTGGTGGCAGGGTTAAAACGCATCGCTGATTTTGAAATAACCGTTGCGGCGTTTCCCGAAAAACACCCTGATTCCGTTAGCTTTGAAGCTGATATTGATTATTTGAAGCAAAAAATTGATGCTGGCGCAACTCGCGCTATCACCCAATATTTCTTTGATGTTGAGCATTATTTCCGCTTTATTGAACGAGTTCGTGCGGCGGGCATCACCATTCCGATTTTACCAGGGATTTTGCCAGTGGGTAATGTCGCACAGGTGAAAAAATTCAGCGCGATGTGCGGCGCGAGCGTTCCCGCTTGGCTATCTGCGCTGTTTGATGGGTTGGACGACGACCCGATGCAGCGCAATTTGGTTGCGGTTTCCGTCGCCGCCGAGCAGTGCAACAAGCTGATGGAGTTTGGTTGCGAGCATTTCCATTTTTACACGCTAAACCGCGCCGACCTAACAGCAGCGGTGTGTCGGATACTCGGAATTCGTTAGAGACTATTATTAGAGCCTGTTTAGAATCTCGCTGTAGCGTAACAAAAAAGCGAAGCTTTTCAATAATTTTCCCGCAGTGTACACGCAAGTACATGAGGACAAAATTATTGAAAAGCAAAGCGTTTTGTAGCCACAGTAGAGATTATGAACAGGATCTTAGGATGCAAACTCAAAAGACAGGTAGCATGATTCATACTTTCCACCAGTCGTTGAGGCTGTATTGTAAGGCGTACCAGTAGCATTACTAACACAAACACCAGATGCTGGCGCGGCTGGGGCATTAGCCCCAGGCAGTGGTGTCCAACCACTTCCTATATTTGCCCTTACAAAACCCGCTTGAGGCCTTCCATCATCCATCTTTGAATCAATATAAAAGGCATCTTGCGGAGTGATTCTATTAGAAGCTGTTCGCGATCCAGCAGCGACTGCAGAATCACCAACTAATAAAAACACATTGGCATATAAAGTTCCATATGTTGCGCCCATGGTATATAAGGCTTCTACAAAATTCCCCTTCATCTTTCCTTTGGGTAGATATAGTGCTATTGCCTCTCCGTCCGCCGCGGTTATAACCGCCTCAGTTGTCGACCCAAAACCACCAGCAATCAAGCCAGATTCAGCGAGATCCTTCCAAAACAATACGGATTCAATCCCTATATAAAAACAACATACATTGGTTACCTTACCATCACCATCCCCGTGATCCGCAGCACCAGTGCGACTTGTAAAGCCGAAATCCGCAGCTTTTGTAGCTTTTATATCCCCCGGAATGGCGTCGTATTTATACTGAAACATGCCAAGTGCGGTTTGGTATGAGTCTATTTGCGATATTTGCGCCCGAAGCCTCGCTGTTCTAACCAATTCCATTGAGCCCAATATTCCGCCAGTTATAAAGCCAATTATCACCAGCACGATAGATAGCTCTACCAAACTAAAGGCTGATTTATTAGTTATTTTTAATGGGAATTCTGAGGTCATAAAATTTCTATCCAAATTTTTGTAGTAATATTACTCATATAATTCTAGCCTATCAGTTATTAAATAATGATTAATTCTGACTAAATAACGATTCCGTGGTCGAGTGCATAGGCGGATAGCCATTCGCGGGTGCTGCGCTGTGGCAATTTAGTTGCGTAACTAAGATAGTCCGTCAGCTCGCTAACTGATAGGCTTATAATCATAGCTTTGAGTGAACCAATCGCCGCCGAGGACACCGAAAGACTGCGGACACCAACGCCGATTAGTGCCAGCGCATCCAGTGGCTTCCTTGCCATTTCACCGCAGAAACTGACTTCAACACCATATTGTTTTGCCTTGTCAACAACTTGGCGCACGACATTCAACATGGTTGGCGATAGGGTATCATAGCTGCCAGCCATGTGCGCCGCGCCGCGATCGCAGGCAAATAGAAATTGCATCAAATCATTGCTGCCAATCGACACAAAATCCACCTTCGCCATCAACTCGTCTAGCTGCCAGAGGATAGAGGGAATCTCAATCATCACGCCGATTTTAAGCTTGGTTGGCGGCTGCTTACCTGCCATCTCAAATTCTTTCAATTCTCGCTGCAAAATCTGCTTCACCGCGTCAAATTCCGCCACCTGCGCGATGAAAGGGAACATAACAAACAACGGCTTGCCAGCCGCCGCGGTTATCAATGCGCGAAACTGCGTACGGAGTATTGCGGGTTTATCCAGCCCGATGCGCGTCGCCCGCCAGCCCATGGCAGGATTTTCCTCCTCACCAGCGTGCAGATATGGCACTTTTTTATCCCCGCCAATGTCAAAACTGCGGAAAATAATGCGTTTATCTGGAATTTGCGCGTACATCGCGGCGTAAAGCTGAGCCTGCATATTCGCATCAGGGAAAGTTTGCGAAGTCATATATGGTAGCTCGGTTCGATATAGCCCAATGCCATCTACCCCTGCCTGCTCAACGCTCGCGCTATTCACAAACAAACCCGCATTGACATTCAGCGAAATACGCACGCCGTCTTTGCTAATCGCCTCCACGCCGCGCAGGGCGGCATATTCCGCCTCTTTTTGGGTAAAAATAGCGATATGCTTATCCATTTCCGCTTCCACATCCTCACTCGGGCGGGCATAAGCAACGCCGCTTTCCGCGTCCAGAATCACCGTATCACCTGCTTGAATAAAATCCGTTGCCCCCTCCACTTTGGCAAGGGCTGGAATATCCATAGCGCGGGCGATTACCGCCGTGTGCGAGCTGGTCGAACCTTCTTCAATAATCACCCCTTTAAGCCGCGTGTGATCATAGCTGAGCAACTCGGCGGGCGACAATGTCCGCGCCACCAAGATGAACTCTGGCGGCAAATCAACCGAATTGGGAGCAAGCGGCTTGCCAAGCAAAATTTGTAGCAAATGATTGGAGAGATCCTCCAGATCCTGTATGCGCTCTTTAATATAGGGGCTGGCGAGTTGGCTCATTTTTGCTTGCAACTCGTCTTGCACCTTGCGCACTGCCGCTTCCGCCGTTAGCCCCGAAGCTATCGCCTCATTCAGCCGCGATAGCCAACCTCTATCCTGTGTGAACAGCAGATAGGTCTCGATAATTTCGCGCTGAGTTTCATCCTGCGAATTTTTTATATAATCATCAAATGATTCCTGAAGCTGGTGTATGGCTTGGGTAAAACGCTCTTTTTCAAGGTTAGTATCCGCCGCCACATACTGCGTGATGACCATTTGCGGCTTGTGCAATACCGCCGCTGCCTTCGCTACGCCACCGCACAACGAAACACCAGTCAGCTGTTGCAGAGAAAGACCACCTGTCGCACTCTGAATTTCGCTAATATTCACCAATTGCCCAGAAATCGCCAGCTCGGAAAGCACCATCGCCACAGTTTGCAGCACCTCGACCTGATCCTCGCTATATTCGCGCTGCTCTTTGCCCTGCACCACGAGAACGCCAATCACCTTCCCGCTTTGAAAAATCGGCACGCCAACGAATGATTGATAGATTTCCTCGCCTGTTTCAGGGCGATATTCAAATTTGGGGTGAGCGTCAGCATCGGCAAGGTTAAGCGGCTCAGCCGAAGCCGCAACCGACCCCACCAGCCCCTGCCCCACCGTAAGGCGAGTTAAATGCACCGATGATTTGTTAAGCCCCTCGCTGGCAAACAGCTCCAGAATATCACCCGCCCGTAGCAAATAAACCGAGCAAACCTCGGACTCAAAACCACTAGCAATAATCGTCACCACTTGGTCAAGCCGCGACTGCGCACTGGCGGCACTCGCCATAATATCGCGGATTTGCCGCAAAAGCGACAAAGGAGTAACTGCCAGTTTGGTGATTGTGCTGCTCATGCCCGTTAGTTTAGCCGAAAACAATCGCAGAATAAAGTTTATTCAACGCTGCGTTGCACCAATTCGCCTGTAAGTGGCTGCGCCACGCGTAGC